>JBFWYS010000295.1:0-5172 GCA_050186175.1 Pseudobdellovibrionaceae bacterium | reverse complement strand
CAAGTTTGAGTCTGGCTCTAACACGTGAACTTTCATTTGAGACTCTCTTAATTGCAAAAAAACGTTCAAGAATAAGTCCGATCGAAATGACGCTCAATAAAACTAGCACCCACAGAACAACAACGTCGGCCAAATGCGCGATGGCAAAAATCTTTTCTTGTACCATATAACCCCCAATGTATTATCACTAGAACGATGAGAGCTGGTCAAGTTAAGTGCCAATCTAAATTATGCATTTCATATTCGTATTTAGTCTTTCTTGCCGTCGGTTTTTTTACACTCACCGCCTGTAGTTCTTCTGTCGGCAAAGGTCCCTCTATTGTCGTGGTTGCAGTTGACTCGTTGCCAGTGAATGAAATTAGTTGTGATCAGGAACTAGAATCGAGTCCAAGGTCTGGGTTTAATGTTCTCTGTCAGGAGTTCGTTCGTTTCACCCATGCATTTACACCTAGTGTTTTGAGTCAGCCTGCGGTGACTTCGGTTTTAACGGGTCTCTATCCATTTCAACATATGGTTCGTTCGAATGTCAGCGAGGGGCTCCATCCTGAATTTCAGACTGTGGGTGAAGTGGCTGTACAGGCGGGTTATCGTACTGTTTTTTTCTCAGGAGGCGCTCCGATTTTTCGCAAATCGGGTTTACAAAAAGGTTTTGAAATTTTTGAGGACAATTTTAATCCTAGTCCCAAAAAACTTTATCGTCCCTTTTTTAGAAACGTAAATTTGTTTAAGTTCTGGCTCGACGAAGTTGGCAGTGTGAACCCCATTTTTAGCTTTTTTTATGTTCCAGACTTGAGCTTCCACGAAACGGAAACAACAAATGACTATGGAGAACTCAGAACTTCGTCAGCTGAAGGTCAGCTCGAGGAGCTTAGTGAAACACTTTATTCCTTGATGGAGGGATTAAAAAAACAGAATCGATGGGACACCACTTGGTTTGTGCTTGCTGGACTTAATGGTCGACCAACGGGTTCAAGGCGAGAAGAGTGGCCAAGTTTGAATGTCCTCTCTGAGAATACTCGCGTCGCTCTTTTTATTAAACCTGCAATGCGAGTTAAAGACGGATCGATTCAGTTGAAGAGTGATGCCCCCGTTTCCCTCATTGATGTAGGGGCCACGTTATTTGAAATCCTTGTGGCGCCTGAGAGAATGCAGCCCTCGAATCAAGAGATCGAAGCAAAATCTCTCTTGCCCCTCGTGCGTGGAGACATTTTTGATTGGCCGACCAATAGAGTTTTGATTTCTGAGTCGGGATGGGCTCTTGGAATTGGTAAAAATATCAGGCACAGCGCTCGATTTGCGAATTATCTGTATGTTCACGACTCAAGACCTCTTGTTTTTAATACACTCACCGACCGGTATGAGCAGATTTCTTTGCCTCCTGGTGATCCGAACAGGGATGAGATTTCCCGCGCGGGAATGCAGCTGTTCGCGAGTTTGAACATTCCTCCGTTCACGGCTCTTTCAGCCAATGAATTCAATAAATATTCTTTAGGTTACTTAAAGTGGAGTCAGCCGGCGAAGAGGGAAGAACTTAGATCTGAAATTCTCGATTCAACAAGAGTGAATTCTCAGGATTTTGATTTATGGGCGTGGCAAGCGCGTTTTGCACTTGAGCATCAAGAATGGTCGATGCTCAAGAATGCAGGAGAAAAAACTAAGAACTCGATTTGGTCGTTTGTTGCGAAAAAGAATATGCCGGCCAGTCCTAAAGATACTTTAGAGTGGCCTCAAGAGCCGTGCTGGAAATTATTCGCGCAAAAGAAAACAGCTCGCTCTCTTTATAAGTCCTGTGAAAGTCCTTTGATGCTGGACCTTTTGGTATGGGTCCAGAGCCAAAACGAAGAAGAGCGAGACTCGGCTCGTGAGAGATTTATTCGAAATTATCAATTGGCTTATCTGGACAGAAAAGTATTTGAAACTAACGCCAGCTTGGGTTGGCTTTGGGATCTGAATTCAACGATTCCGATGGGGCCGATTTCTACGGACCTAATGTTAAATTTACCCGAAATGGAACGGTTTAGGGACATTGTTCAAAAGAGAAGCATGCAATTTTAGGCGACTTTGTTTGCCTCTGATGGAATACCTTCGATCGAAACCGTTCCAACCCAAAATGGATTCTCAGCATTTTCTCGAGCGAAAAATAGACTCACTTCTGACAGATCGTAACTTTTTAAAGCAAAGAAATCTTGAGGCACGTGACTTCGACTGACGAGAACTAATTGATCTCCTGGAGAACATCGGAATCCGCTCACGATCAAATTGCAGGAGGAGTCCAATCCCAACATCTGATTTGGAAGAGGAGGAAATTGATCGGATCCAAAATCATGGCTCGGGTCCATATGCGGAGTGAGCTGTTGAGGGGACTGCGAAGCGCGAATCAAAAAGGCATTTGGACTTCCAATTTGGATCCAATTGACTTCGGATCCTGTGCGCATGCAGGCGAAAAGCTCGACTCCGGTTGTATAGTCTTTGCGGTTTAAAGTTCTATAGAGTGTTTCATTTGCCAGTAGAGCAGCTGTTCTCAAACTGTTTGCGCCTTGAGAGAAACACGTCAGAGAGGCGTAAAGAGTCGTTGCTTCGACGTCACTTTGAGCGGCCGTGAGGTAGTCTTTCATCAATTGAACCGTATTTTCTGCAGCCTCTTGTCGTCCCCATGCTGTTGCCACAATTAAAATTTTCTCGTCCTGATAGACGACCGGAGCGGGTCTGAAAATTTGCCCTCCATAAGAGCGAGATTCAATATTCATTTCAGTTCTCCGTTATTGCGCAACTTAATTTGCGCCTTAATAAAATATTCTTCTTCGGGAACACTGCTTTCCATGATCTTGCGCCACTTGCTTTTGGCGTCTTCCATTCTACCGAGACTTTCCTCAAGAACACTCTCTTGATACATATTTTTCATTTTTTTGCTGATTTCGGATGTAACTCGACTCATATCGGATCGGATATCCTGTCTTCTTGGGTCCACTTTCAGCGCGGACTTGAGATGAAAAAAGGCGCCTTTAAAATCCTGCTCGCCTTCAGCTTTCTTGGCCGCAGCTGTATGCAATAAAACTTGTTCTGCTACATTTTTTTGAATAGAAGCGATTCTACGATCTGCTTTTTTCTCAAGCCGGTAAGGATCAGGTAAACTTGACAGCTTAAATTTTTTATAGGCCTTGATGCCTTTAAACGGTCCTTCTGATTTCTCAATGGATTCAGCTTTGTCAAAAAGAGCTTGGCGTTTTCTTACTTTTGCCAAGTAAGCTTTTTTCTCGGCAGTTTTCATATCGCGCTCTTCAATGATCCGCTGTGCTTCTCCTCGAATGGCGCTGACAACTTCATTATCAGGATCTAGTTCAAGAGCGGGTTGAAGGCATTCTTCTAGCTTCATAAGATCAACGTTGGCGTGAATATGTTTTTGACATTCAGCGACCACAGCCGCGATTTTTTGTTTACGATCTTCGGTCTCTCGGGCCTTGCGCTCCTCGTTTTCAATTTCTTTTTGCATGAGAATCGCCTGCTGACAATATTCCTCGATTTCACGACTGTCTTTATATTCACCTAAAATTTCGTGCAATTTTCCGAGTTCTTGAAAGGCAAGCTGATAACTTCCTTTCATATAGAGATTCTTGGCCATTTGATAACTATGTTTTACCAGATTTTGTTTTTCTGGTGGAAGTTTTGAAAAAGGATCTGCCGCTTGAGCTGTAGGCATCGTTTTTTGAGGTCTATCCATTTCAAAAAGATAGTAATAGCCGCCCATAATCAAAATAATTGCGACGAGTGCCAAACGGATGATTTTTTGTTTAGAGTCAGATTCGATTGGCGGAGGAGTAAATGGAATATGAGGAGATGGAGGAGGCAAGTCTATTGGCGGTGGTGCAGTCATTACCTGGTAACTTTGTTCCATTTGTAAAGGAGCGGCAGCTGCGATAGGTGCGGCCAATCTTACTTTATTGTGGAAGTCAGGATCTCGCATTTCAAAATAAAAGTGATTGTCTAGAACCGTAATGCAGTCACCACTTCTCAGCTTCAAGGATTCATTGGCTGCCATCGGATTTCCATTTAAAATGGTTCCGTTAACGCCGCCGAGATCACGAATAAAATATCCTTCACTCGTATGCTGAATCTCGAATTGTTTTCTGCTCACGCGAATATCATCAATAAGAATATCGACGCCTGATTCTCTGCCAGCAATCCAACCATTTCCTGCAAGCCTTAAAAGCTGCTTGTCTTCTCCTGTTGAATCAACCATTCTCAAATAGGGAATTTCAACCCGTTGGCCCACCAGTGTTCTTTCTGGATCATAAGAGCCTTCCGATTGCGGAATATCTTTCATTGGTTCAGGTTCTGAAAAATTTTCTGAAACCGGCTCGTGAACCGCCGGCAGTTGAAACGAAGATGAATTTTCCATAAATTCAAATTCATATGGAGGAACTTGAAACACTTCTCCAGGTTTCAATTCGAGACTCATGACCTTTTCGCCATTGCTAAAAACATCACCAAACTTTGAGAGAACCTCTACGTGCCAAGAATCTCCGCGACTTAGAATTTTAAAATGTTGTCTGGAAATTCCTTTTTCCGGTTGGAGTGGAATGTCGCAATTGTCCCCTCGGCCTGCAACGTACTCTTTTGCAGAATCCAGTTCGATTTCAGTTACGGTGTTGCCAAAAAGGCGGATTCGTAAAAAACCCATTTAGTATCTTTCTCCGGTCAATCCAGAACACTCATCATACAATTGCTTAGCCTCGACGTATGTTTTGTTATTCGGATCCATAATTGAAACTAAAACATGCCGAAAGGAAGCCTGACAAAGTCGATAATTTCCACGCTCTTTATAGCGACGTCCTTGCAACATATTGTATTGAACAAATTCGTCGAGCTTGCGTCTAGAGAGATCCAAATACTTTCGGGCAAGGTGATGAGCGGGGTAAAATGAGATGGCTGCTTGAAGCGACTGAATGGCTCTCGAATATTGTCCCTGTCTGTAGTCTCTGAATCCTTTAACGTAGTATTGCTGAGCATTTTCGTATTGTTTAGAGTCTTGATTATTCTGACTGCGCATCCTTTTTTGAGTTTCAACAGCCTGCTGTGAACGTAGCAAATCATTTTGAATTTGTTCAGTGGTTCTAATTTCAACAGGTGTTTTTGGCGGCTTCGGAGTTTCTTGAATATAAAAGTAAACTCCGA
>JBFWYS010000294.1:0-5152 GCA_050186175.1 Pseudobdellovibrionaceae bacterium | reverse complement strand
TGATCGTCAATCAAATTGAATCTCGTAAAAACAAGACAGAGGATGTATCAAGTATCGGATTGGGTGTTGGGTATGCGAGCTTGCCTCTTATGAGATTGGGATGGACTTCAAATTTATCTTACATTCAATCTAAATTTTCTGATTCCGAGATCAATGCTCTTCGTTTGGATGGAAATCTGGCTTTTGCATTTCATCCCTCTTTTAATGTAAAAGGTGGAATCAATTATACAAAATTTATGTCCGAAGGAATTGAAGACTCGGGGCCACGTCAAGGTTTCCAGGCAAGTCTTGGATATCAGCTTACAAAAAACTTTTCTGCAGATATTGGCTATGTATCAATGCGAGGAACTGGAGAGGCATCTGACAATCAAGGAAGACAGTATTTCCAAAGTGGCACAGAGGTCGCTTTGAGCGGTACGTTCTAGGTTGTCGGAATGGTCTACCTTTGTTCACGAGATTTTTTGCCTGCGAATTTTCTTTGTTGTTCGCATAGCTGATCTGTCCATGAGACTGGATTAGCCGGCCGCACCGCCCGCGAGGCTTCAATCCCGTCCCTCTTGGCTAATGCCGTTCGGTTAAGAAACAAAGAATGGCATGCTTTTAACCGATTGGCATTGAGCTGAAGTAACTCGTTTCTCCTCGATCATCGCAATGATTGCAGGGAATGAATCATCTTATGATGGCCCGAGCAAAGCAGAGTTAGATTATCTAATTCATCTCCTCCGCCTTGTGACAGCTCAATAATATGATGAATATCTAAATGTCTTCTCTGAGAACAACGCCTGCCGTCTGAATCTGTGTGAGCACATTGGGAGTTATATTTCAATTGAACCAAGTGCTTCATCGAAGCCTTCAAAGGCTTTCTAATTTTTGACGCGCGCATTTTGGGATTAATGCCTGGGCCTTGTAAATTATGTGGCACAGTAGAGCTTCCTTCAGCTGCTATTGAAGGATTCACATTCGCCTCTCCAGCGCTCTTGAAGTCGGCATTTCCCAAGCCGTCTCGATTGGCATTGACATTGGATTGAGAGTTTTCAGGCATTGTAAATTCTTTAATACAATTAATAGTTCTGGAGCGAACACTTTCTTTTTGTATGTCTACAGCTTTAGTTTTTTCTTTGGCTTTGAACGGATTCGCGATTTCAGATTGAACGTCTTCTCTTCTCGTAGAATTCTTAGTCTTAGGATTTCTTTCCTCTTGAAGCTTACCCCGCATTTTTTGTCTTTTTGCTCTTTTAATCGGATCATACTTTTCCAGATAAAAATCTGCCAAGACATTTAGTGATTCTTCAAGGCTTGCTGCTCTCCTTTTCTTTGAGCTCTCTAAATCTTGGACACGTCTGAGCTTCAACATGAGTTCCTCGGAAACCCCAATTTGAAGTTGTACTCGAATAGCGTCTTTGCCAGAAGACACACTCTTTTCAGTTGCCTCCAATTTTATAAGCTTGATCTGTTCCTTTGGAGCATTTGAGTATTCAAGCTTTTCTCTGACAGCTTCCGTGGGTTTTGCAATGGCGATTTGCTTCTCAAGCTGATGCTTTGTAGAGGTCTTTGCAAGTGAAATCCATTCAGACTTATTTTCTTTCGTAATTACGGAAGTCATGCGTTTTGCTTTAGACACCGTGATAGAGCCATTTCTGATCTCTTCTTTTAGTTCTGGCACTTCTCGCGTCTTCCTTGCCACGCCGATAAATATGTAGGCGACTTCATTTGAGAGTTTTAGAACTTCCGTGGCATAAGAAAATAGGGAATTACATTTGTGCTGATAATAAACTCTGTAACGATCAACTTGTTCTAAGATTTCAATAAGTTCAATTTCGGAGCGTTTATAGGATTTGGCTACTTCTATTGCTCGATCGTGAATTTGTTTGTCTCTGATGTTAATCATACTCTTAGTTCCTTTTCGCTACTGAAAAAAATTCGATTTCCTAGGCGCGGTTCTCTTGTATAAAAACTTTTTTCGTTTGCGACTCCAAGTGGGCAATTCAATAAATTGGAAAATTTATATCACAGGTTTTTTTGAAGCGGAATTCTGGGTGAGGAAGAATGTTTTTCAATCCAAGTTTAATTTCGCTAATCGCCTCACCATTGATTTTAAACGCGACTTTTGCTTTTACGCGAAAATATCTTGTGATCGTTAAATGTGACTGAGATTAAAGATTCAATAATCCTGTCAATCTTTTTCGATTTTTTGATTTTTTTTCGATGTCTTTTCACATTTTTTTTCAAAAAAAATCTTCGATCGCTTACCATAGGTCTCCTTGGTTCTCGGGTTTTTTACCTTCAAAAGTTCAATTGCTACGCCCTCGATTAAAAACTGAGCAATACTCCTGTTTCCTTCGGCAAAGCCTAGGATCTCCTTGAACACTCCGCGGCCTGAGGTACGACACCTGGTGATAAAAAAACTATTCGAGGTCTTGTGAGCAAGAACTAAATTTTTACAAAAAAAGAGACGATCGTAGAAATCGAAACACTCTTTAAAAATGAATTCAAATGGAACTCCATTTCCGCTGCTCAAAAAATTAAGGACAATTAAAAAATCCGGAGATTTAGATTTTTGGAAGGTTTTTGTTTCTAATCCAAAGGGACAGAGAATTGCTGGTCGACTGTGTGCCATGAAGAGAAATCAACAAGCAATAAAATTATCACAGAGAAAAGCCCGCTGGAAGTCGGCTCGAAAACGGAGGCAAATTTGCTCTCAGACCCTCGAATATGCCAAATACATAATGGTCTTTACAGCCTGGCGCTGGTTTCAGCGATCGAGAGGTTTTAAATTGGTATCGAATTCGGTGGCAAATCGAATTGTTATTTAAGCGGGGCTTAAATCTTTAGTACACTTGGGGCATCTACCAAAACATGATGATGAAAGTGCGCAAGCATGGCTCTATGGAAAACTCTTTGTTGTGCTTTTAACTCAGAAATTGATCAGCCAAGCAAGTATAGTTAATGCGGCTTCAAAAAAATCAAACTGGAAAAACATCGCTCACAAAGTCATTGGCGCGAGTTTTCGTTTATGCTGCACCAAATTCAGCAAGCCGTTGAACCAAAAATATCCCTTCAGAACACGCACTCTGCTTTTATTTTTTTGACTCTCTCAATTTTCTGATTGAACAGAGTCCAGTCATTCTTAGTGTCGATCTCCTTCCAGATCTCTTCAATTTCTGAGTACAAAAGAGATTCGCAAATTGAACCTCGATAGTACTCGCTATTCAATTGCCCCGGATTTTCTACTTCGTGTTTTTCTATTTCCTGAAGAAGAGTTTTCGCACTGTCGAGCTGATATTGAATTTTAAGAGGGGATTTTTCTAATCTCTCTGGTTTTGCGCCTCCATATAAGTCGAAAACTGTTTGTTCGTAAAGGCCTTGCGATTCTTCGGCAAATCCAAAAAAAGACTGAATCAGTTTTTGCGAGTCTTCTTCAGTTTTTTCTTTTAGCCCCAATCGCGATAAGAGTTTTTTTGCGCAATTATCAGCAAATTGCTCAGAAAAATTTTCGAGATGTTTTTCCAGAGCTTTAAATTCGATTTGTGACTCAATAGCCTTCGCAAGTTGCGCGAGATTCCATAAACACGCTGAAGCTTGTCTGCCGTAACAGTAAAGCCCTGAACGATCAAAATAGGCGGCAGTAAAGTTGGGATCGTAGTGCGGCAGAAATCGGTACGGGCCGTAGTCAAAA
The DNA here is from genome assembly GCA_050186175.1 of Pseudobdellovibrionaceae bacterium. Taxonomy (GTDB): domain Bacteria; phylum Bdellovibrionota; class Bdellovibrionia; order Bdellovibrionales; family Bdellovibrionaceae; genus JBFWYS01. Next base: position 1,476 of record JBFWYS010000294.1, on the reverse strand, counting down.
CTTTCTCCGGTGATGTTCATATTGTCTGTATTGAGAACTCCATGAACAAAACCTCCGACCATCCATTCGGACGCGAGTTTTGCTGTCCGAGCCGTGACCTCTGCAAAAAAGTTTTCGGCGTTGGGTGTGAGATTCGGAAAATAATTTTTGCAAGAGTACTGAATTAATTTTTCAATATCCGTGTGTTTTTCAAAAAAAGCGAGCCTCTGAAAAGTTCCAAATCGAATATGACTGTGACTCAATCGAACCAGGACTGCACTGCGAGTGGGGCTGGGCTCATCATTTCGTCGGAGCGGTTCGCCCGTTTCGAAAATTGAAAATGTTTTTGAGGTTTCAACTCCAATAAGCGGAAGCATCTCTGTTGCAAGGGCCTCGCGAATAGCTCCCTTTAGGGTTAATCGCCCATCGCCTGATCTTGAGTAAGGGGTTTGTCCACTTCCTTTAGTCCCCAGATCAAGAATTTTTCCGCTCTGGCTTTTCATTTGCGCAAAGAGAAAGCCGCGACCGTCTCCAAGTTCAGGGTTGTAGTGTTGAAATTGATGGCCATGGTAGCGGAGCGCGAGAGGAGTTTTAATATTTTCAGGGAGAGGAGAAAACTGCCAAAAATGTTTTTTCCACTCGTCGTCAGAAAGTGATTCGAGCCCTACCGATTGGGCCGCCTGATTATTGCGGTAACGAAGAATTCCCTCTGGAAAATCAGCGGGTTTCACTTGGTCATAAAACTCGCTCTGTTCACGATCAGCGGCCGACTGCGCCAACTCGTAAATGACCGGTGTGGGAATGTAGTTTTTTGAATGAGACAAAGTCGCCCGTCCTTTGAAGGCCTGTGAGTAAAACATGATTGAATCTTGAAGTCGAGGGATCAAATGAGAATGAGTCTCTTTGCTAATCTGAAAATCTGGAAACTTGCTTTTTAAAAATTTTGGATAAAAGCTTAAATCTTGCGAAAGGTGATTGTCATGGCAGATAAAAAAGTAATTGATTGTTTAAATGCGATTTTAGAACATGAGCTGGCCGGAGTGGTGAGATACACGCACTATGCCTTTATGGTCTTTGGTCATAATCGGATTCCGATTTGTTCGTGGTTGCGAGGCCAGGCCAAAGAGTCTCTCACTCATGCCGACGAGATCGGGGAGTTGATTACGGCTATGGATGGGCACCCTTCACTTAAGATTGGTAAACTTTTAGAGTCGAATAAACATAAGATTACAGACATTCTCAAAGAGAGCCTCGAGCACGAAAAGATCCAGGTGGAGCTTTACTATGATTTGCTCAAGCTGACAGAAGGGAAGTCTGTTTTGCTCGAAGAGTTTGCTCGTAAAATGATTTATGAAGAAGAAGTCCACATCGCCGAAGTGCAAAAGATGATTCGCGATCCAAATACAAAGTAAAACAGGTGCAACTAAATAAATACGAATTGGAAAAAGAAAAAGCGAGAAGTTTAACTTCTCACTTTTTTATTTTACCAAGGCTGTT
>JBFWYS010000293.1:0-5181 GCA_050186175.1 Pseudobdellovibrionaceae bacterium | reverse complement strand
CTGAAGGAGCTGATTCAAAAAAAACCAGTTTTCGTAGGTTTATCAGTAGTTGGTCTCTTATTGATTGTGAATTTAATTGGCATGGGTAGCGAAAAAGAAAATCGCCTTATGGAGCGCGGAACTACTGTAAGTTTCCAAAATGGTCGCATTCTAAATGACCGCGAAAGTACATTCTACTATGGCAAAGAGCGCCTTCTTTCGCAAAAGGCGCAAGCCATGTTTGAAGGGCAAAGTAAACTTGAGGCTCGTCTTGCTGAACTTGAAAAGAAACTTCAAGAGGCCAATGCAGGACAGGCACCCCAAAACTCCGGCAAATCGGACATTGGACCAACTTTACCCGTTCAGAATATTGGGGTTGCTTCAAGTACCGAGGTCCTGCCCATTGCGCAAACTCCGATTCAACTTTATGGAGCACCCACTGAAGATGCTACCCACCTTCCCACGCGCGGAAGAGTCAGAGGAATCAAAAGTAAAGGCCCTGATTTAATTGCGTTTCCAGTAATGAATGCAACGAAATCCGAGGGCGTAGTTCTCCCATCAGGCAGCTATGTAAAGGCAAAGATCCTGACGGGTGTGGATGTTCCTGAAGGAAAAACCTATCCTGTTCTTATGGTTCTAGATTTTTCTTACGTTGCTCCGAACGATCACAAAATTGATCTCTCGGGGTGCTTTATGATTGCAAAAGCCGAGGGGGATCTATCAACAGAGCGTGTGCAAATGCAGGCTACAAAAATGAGTTGCGTGTCAAAAAAAGGGAAAATGTTCGAGCGCGAAGTGAATGGTTTTATCGCTGACGATAAGGATGGATCTTTTGCCATGAAGGGACAAGTTAACTCAAAGCAAGGACGAGTGGCTGCAATGGCCTTTATTGCGGGGGTTGTGGAGGGTGTCGGTAAAGCTGTTCAGGCATCCCAAACCACCCAAAGTACAAATCCTCTTGGTGGAAGCTCCTCGATGCTTACGGGCGATACAGGAAAATATGCGGTCGCCGGAGGAGCTTCGAATGCCGCTGGAATGGTTGCTCAGTGGTATTTACAGCAAGCCCAAAACTTAGCACCAACGGTAGCCATAGGATCTGGGCGCGATGTGTGGATCGTTATGAAAGATAAAGTTAATTTACCAGAGGAATTTTTTAAAAAAGAAAGGAAGGCTCAAGATGAAGGAATTTACTCTTATTTCACTCGCGTGCTTGAGTAGTCTATTTTTAGGATGCGCAAGCCAAAACACAAAGTCTCTTCTAGAAGAGCGTGCAGGTTATAATTTCGCACCCCCACCAATCGGAATGAAAGGAAGTGGTGGTGTAGAATATGTACCAACTCGTGTGCCCGAACAAGTGATCGTTGCTTGGCTCCACGCAAAGGAACTTCCATCAAAGGATTATTTCTGGGGCTCATGGCTTTCTATCGTTGTTGCGCCTGAAACTTGGGAAATGAAAAAAGTATCAGTGCCAAAGAACGAAAAAAAGCAAATGAAACGTACACCAGAACGTCCAACACTGGCTCCTCCGAAAATAAAGCGATCTTAGCCAAATAATATTTTTCGAGGCTCTATCACCACCAAAGAGCCTTTCCTAGTTTAGAAAAACAAAACCCAATCCCTCTACCAATTTAGGCGAGCGGAAGACTTTAAGAAAGGTCTTTTCCTATGCTTGGATTTAAAAATACGTCCGATGAACTTATTGAATCTACCCTTGCTAGCCGAACTAAATTTGTAAAAGCCTTATTTGAACGACCGGATTCGTTTGCAAAGATTCTTCCCTATGAAGAATACCTAAATGAAGCCGGAATGTTTGTTCTTAAAGATGGTTCTTTAGGCGCGGTCTTTGAACTTGGCCTTATCGAGCATGAGGCTCTTGAAGCAAACCGTATTGTTGAAATGGTGGAGGGGCTAAAATCCTGGTTCTTATTACCAGAGAAATGCACTTTACAGCTCGTATTCGATCAAGCGCATATTCCCGCTCGTGATCCAATCTGGAAATTTGAAACAAGTGGATTTAAAAATCCCCACCCGATCTCAAAATCGATTTACGAAGCAAGATTAGAGACTTTAAAAAGTTTTAGCGAAGGGAAAAATCGACTCTCACCAATGAAGCGCAGAGCCCTTCTTTCGATCCGATATTTTCCAGATCAGGCTACTAAAAAAGCAATTCTACATCTCATGGAACGTGGAGAAGGTCTCCTTTTTGATTCAATGAATGAAATGACAATGGAGGTTTCTGAATTCTCTCAAATTTTGGCGCAATTCATTGACAGCTCAAAAGTGCCGCTTACTCGAATCGGTGGACCAGAGCTTGTGGACTTTCTTCGTCGATTTTTCAATCCTAGAGAGTATCTTGAACGCGAATTTGCACCATTTAACCCACATATTTCCATTTCTGAGCAAATTGTCTATGCAGGCATTAAAGGTGACTTTGAAGGACTAGAGCGTGAAGGATTAAAAACTCGAACGATTACACTTAAAACAAGCCCTAGAAGAGTTGTCCCAGGAGGAATGGCAAATTTCCTTACACTGAATTTCCCATTCAGACTTTCGCTTAATTTTAGTTTTCCAAAGCCAACGAAAATCAAAAGCTATTTCGATACTAAGGAATTTTTTCTTCAAAATAGCCCGAGCGCCAAGGCCCGTAGGCAGCAACAGGAATTAAAAGAGATTCAAGAGCGCCTTGCTCATGATGAACGATGTTTATTCATGACTTTCAGTGTGATTGTCGAAGGTGAAACTGAAGAGATTCTCAACCAAAGAACACGGGCAATAACTAGTGTTTTTCATAACGACCTAGAGTGTGAAGTCATTAAAGAGGAAATGATAGGCTTTGGATTATGTCTCAATAGTCTTCCGCTTTTCTACACGCCATCAGCAGATCATTCGAGTCAAAGATTTGTTCGCATCATGAATAAGGATGCGGCAAAACTTCTTCCTGTTTTTGATTCCTATAAAGGAATGGATAATCCCATGCAAATTTACCTATCAAGAGAAAATAATCTTGTTCGTTTTTCTTGTGCTGCAAATCCAATTTCAAATCACATTGCAATTTTAGGAGATACAGGATCAGGAAAAAGTAAATTTGCTCTTGATTGCCTTCAGTCTATAAAATTAAAGAATCGGGAACAGGAACCGATAGCGTTTGTAATCGACAAACGCACGAGTTGCGAAGCTTTATGCGAACAGTTCGATGGAGACCTAAGTGTCTTTGATCCGAATAAGGACATGCCATTTTCCTCGTTTCGCGGAGCTTTTGACGACGGAAAAATTCAGTTCCTAACAAAGCTGATTCTAACAGCGGTAAAACTGACCAGCACATCTTTTGAAATGGAAAGTCATCATTTAGCAATTGTTTCTCGCGCCTTGAAAGAAGCTTACCTGCGAAGAGCCAGAGAGCGCGGAGTTATTTACATGGATGGCGTTCTTATCGAGGCAGATTCGACAAACGAAATTTCTGTTTCAATGGATGACGTAATTGCGTCGATGTCAGGTCTCACGGCAGAAAGTGATTTTGAAACGTTAAAAGATAGAATTGACGATTTGATTACAAGGCTCATGCCTTTTTATGGTGATGGGGTCTATGCGACTTTCTTTCGCGGACAAGCCCAGCCTAAAAAGTCAGCACCGAAACTTCTTTATGCTTACGACCTTGAGGCACTCGATACCGATGAAACTTTAAAAATTCTTATGAGCATGTGTGTAATTCAGGAAATCATGACGATGATGGCAAGGCCCGAAAATCTTAAGCGCGGTGGTGTCCTTTACATCGAAGAACTCGGCTGCCTTGGACGAGATAATCCAATTGTCGGTGATTTCGTGGTGGAAGCAGCAGAGCGCATGAGAAAAATGGGATTTTTCCTAATCGGCGTTGCACCTAATCCTCGAATCTTTTTTGAAACCGAGGCTGGGAAGGCTGTCTGGGGAGCTGCTGACCATTTCTTTTTCCTAAAAATGAGTCCTGATAACGTGGGCTATCTGGCAACTCATTCTTCACTTTTAAAATCAGCTGCTCTTGAAATTTTAGGAAGTCTTGAAACAAGGCCCAATCAGTATGCCGAGGTCTTCTATACAGACAAAGCCGGAACCCATCAGGGCGCGTTTAGATATATCCAGTCGAATCTCGATCGCATCTCTACCGTTAACTGCGAGCGTGACAGGGAGGCACTAAAAACTGCGGCTTCATAAATTTGATTTTCACTGTCCATGAATTGTTCAGGTGCAAACAAATTTTAAAGGAGTTCAGTTATGCGAGTTATTTTATTTTCAATGAATATTCTATTTATCTCTCAATTGGCTATTGCTCAAAACTCTGATTTTAGTTACCGACAGCAGAGTGAGTTTAAATCGAGTGATTATCTGTTTCAAAGACAGGGATTAAAAAAAGATCCGGTTTTTGACGAGTATCGAACCGTAGACTTGGGATTAAATCTTGGGGTCGGCTCTGATTGTGGACGCGTTGATTTTAGAAGCACATTGCAGGCAAGTCTTAAAAATATTCTCGATAGTCGTTATTTTGGCGACATGGGAAAAGACATTATGGCGGCATCTCCCATGCTTCTTGCCTGTTACTTTAGCCCTACTTGGTGCGCGATTCTAAAACACTCGCAAATCAATGCGAACTTCATGTCACAGATGCGATTGAATCAGTGTTCGCTTATGGATAAGTACTCTGATTCGCGCGTGCAAGAGTTCTATGAAGAGCGCCAGTCTTGTGTTCATAGGGAAATTGATAAGAATGGTGGAAACATCGAGACCGCAATGCAGGCCTGTAATTCCAGCCGCATGTGGGACACGGACATCGCAAATTGGTCAGGGTCTAAGTACGGAGAAAAAAGTAAGTCAAACAAGCTCATTGAAAGTTCTGCGCGCTGGGCGGGTTTCGACAATCCTGAAGCAGCCTCTACGGTAAAGCTTGTGAAAAATCTCGTCGGCGATACCGTAATCTCTCGCGGGAAAGTCTCTGTTGAATATGGTGACAAGCCCTTCGGAATTACGCCACGCACACATCTTGCTGGAATTGAACGTGATGTTAAAGAAAAGCTTTGCGTAGGGTTTTTACGAAAGATCGACGACGCTGGTGTTGGTCAAACGAACGCTATAGTTCGTGGGGCTGATCTTGAATCCATTACGGGGGTGAAGGACCAATCTCTTCTAGACCGGCAAACCCTTCGTAACCTTTCGGTCATGCCTTATAGAAGC
>JBFWYS010000292.1:0-5194 GCA_050186175.1 Pseudobdellovibrionaceae bacterium | reverse complement strand
TGGAACTGCAAATCGTGCACTTCTTGGACTGGCACCCAAATCGGCTCGCAGAATAAAATCGAATGGATCAGAAGAGGACGTTCCAGCTGAACATATTCATGTGGGTGATTTTTTAAGAATTCGTCCTGGAGAAAAAGTGCCTGTTGATGGAGAAGTTATTGAAGGCCGAAGTGTCGTTGACGAATCAATGATAACTGGAGAGCCGATTCCCGTAGAAAAAAATATTGGCGACAAGGTCACCGGAGCCACGGTGAACGGCGCAGGAAGCTTTGTGATGAAGGCCGTTAAAGTTGGTTCTAATACCTTGTTGGCGCAAATTGTAAAAATGGTCTCCCAAGCCCAGCGAAGCCGTGCGCCCATACAAAAGCTTGCCGATAAAGTATCAGGTTATTTTGTTCCTGCCGTCGTGCTAATAGCAATTCTAACTGCGCTTATTTGGTATTTTGTTGGACCAGAACCAAGGCTAACTCATGCAATGATTAACGCTGTTGCTGTTCTAATTATCGCGTGTCCGTGTGCCTTGGGGCTTGCAACTCCAATGTCGATCATGGTGGGCACAGGAAAAGGCGCAACTCTGGGTGTTCTAATTAAAAATGCTGAAGTTTTAGAGCGCTTGGAAAAGATCACAACTCTCGTGGTTGATAAGACCGGCACTCTGACTCTTGGAAAGCCTAAGCTCGCGATAGTGAAAACTCTTAACAACTTTAATGAGGATGAAGCTTTAACCTTGGTCGCAGCACTTGAAAAATCAAGTGAGCATCCGCTTGCCATGGCAATCATTGAAGGAGCTTTGGCACGCAATCTTCAAATTCCCACGGTTGAAAACTTTGAGTCCATTACTGGCATGGGAGTAAAAGGAATCGTTAAAGGAAAAACAGTTTTAGTGGGCAACAAGAAACTTTTAGAAAAATTCGGCGTTGATCTAAGTGAGTTGTCAAAAACCGCAGAAGCCCTACAGACGGCAGGTCATGGAGCAATGCTCTCTGCAATTGATGGAAAGCCTGCGGCAGTAATTGCCGTTAAAGATCCAATTAAAGAAACATCAAAACCTGCTATTAAGTATCTTCATTCTCAAGGTATCGAAGTCATTATGCTCACGGGAGACAATCGCCACACGGCCGAAGTTGTGGCACGTGAAATGGGCATAGATAAAGTCGCGGCCGAAGTTCTTCCACAACAAAAAGGTGAAGTCATAAAGCGGCTGCAATCAGAAGGAAAGATTGTTGCTATGGCTGGTGACGGTATTAACGATGCGCCTGCTCTTGCACAAGCTGATGTTGGAATTGCCATGGGTACAGGCACAGATGTTGCGATGGAAAGTGCTGGGGTTACCCTCGTCAAGGGTGACTTAACTGGAATTGTGCGTGCTCATAAATTGAGTCAGAGTACGATGCGCAACATTCATCAAAATTTGTTTTTTGCCTTTGGCTACAATGCTCTTGGAGTGCCAGTTGCCGCTGGCCTTCTTTATCCCTTTTTCGGAATTTTATTAAGCCCGATGCTTGCAAGCCTTGCCATGAGCTTAAGTTCAGTTTCCGTGGTGGGAAATGCTTTGCGCTTAAGAAGAAAAAAGTTCGTCGAATGAGTTTGGTGGATATGCGTGAAACAAGGTTAAGGAGACCGCTAAGGGCCTCACTTAACTATAATCTCACCTTTTAACATGTCCATGCCGCACGAAAACCCAAGGCTCCCTTTTTTTATTTTGCCAAGGTCAATGATGACTGGCTCATTGAGCGGAAGTTTTTTCTGAACATTTTTTACTTTGATTTCCGTTGCGCACGTTGCATCCGTTGTGCGAGTGACTTTTAATTTAACACTCGCGCCAGACTTAACATCTATTGTTGACGGTTCAAATCCAGACTCCGTCACCTTAACTTCAATAACTTGTGGATCGCCTTCTTTAGCGAAAGACGAACAAGAAAGTAATGCCAGTGTTGCTAGTAAAACTCTCATAAAAATCTCCTTTAAAAAATTAGTGATTGGACCAAAGAATATCACCGTTACGAGCCGATCTCCCATTAAAAAACAATTTGACCATATTAATATTTTAATTTAATATGGCCAAATATGTGGATTAACAGAGATTTATCAAAATTTTTAAACATTTCCGGAAGCCTTCCTGTGCAAGTTGTTTGGGGCCCTAGACAGTGTGGAAAAAGCAGTCTTTTGTATCACATCAGCCCCAACTGGAGCTTGGCAACACTGGATGATTTAAAAAATCGGCAAACGGCCCAAAATGATCCAGCTCTTTTTCTCAGACAACATCCTGTTCCCGTGATCATTGATGAAGCTCAATATGCGCCTAATTTATTTTCTCAGATTAAATTAGAAGTCGACCAGGCCCGCCTTAAAGCACCACTTCGAAAACCTCTTTATCGACTTACTGGTTCCCAACAGATTCTTCTAGATGAAAAAATTAAAGAGAGTCTTGGGGGCCGCGCCTCTTTTTTTCGTTTACACAATCTATCTCTTTCAGAAATATCGGAACTCAGCCTTTCTGTTGAGGAGTTTATTTTCAAAGGGGGATGGCCTGAACTGGTGGTTAACCCTGAGCTCAGCGCCATCACCTATCTTAATGACTATATTAGAACTGTGATGGATAAGGACGTCGCCCTAGCATCGGGCGTTCGTGAGCTGGAAAAATTTCAACAGACGATGGGTTTGTTAGCCGCACGAGTTGGTGAGCTTCTCAACTTCGAAAGCTTGGGAAGAGAAGTCGGCGTTGCTGGCGTGACGCTAAAGTCTTGGGTGATTAATCTTGAGCACTCGGGCTTAGGTGGGCTGCTACGTCCCTATCACTCCAACCTAAACAAGAGGCTCATCAAAACGCCCAAGTTCTATTTTTTAGACACGGGACTCGCAGTTCGCCTGCAAGGCCATACGGACATTTCACTTATGATGCGTGGACCGGCATTTGGCCACATTTTTGAAAATGCGGTCTTGGTAGAAATCTTGAAAACTAGGGATCATCATCGTAAGTCCTGGAGTCTTCACTTTTGGCGCTCGAAAGAACAAGAGGAGTATGATTTTGTGATTCGCTCTGCAAATACAGTTGTCGTCATTGATGCTCAAGTAGCCGTCCAATCGGCCAAAGCATTTGCACCTTCTCCAATATTTCAAAAGGACTTTCCAGGCACTACCATTGTTCCAATTGTTTGCACCTTCGGTGGCAAGAACCAGGAGATCTCAAAAAATTGTCGTCAGGTTCCTGTCTCGGAATTAGGAGATTTTTTACTACAGAATTTAGTTTAGGTTCTAACATTGGGGAGATCCCCGTTGTTTCGAAATGAAACAGCGCAAAGCTGTTTTTACTCAATCTTAAAGTCGAGTCTGCCGATAAGTAAGCATGAGAATCCTACTAATTTTGTGTCTGCTGTTCGTATGTGGGGCATGCACAAATGCAAAAAAGGAAGAGGCAGAAACTCCATCTGCCGGTGAGTCGAGCACGGCTCCCCTCGTTATTTATCTCACTGTTCCGGCCGATACTCCTTCTGATGATTTGGTCTATCTTAAAGTGTATGGCCCCACGGCCTATCAAATGACACGCTTGTCGGCGACCCGTTTTAAACTCGAAATGGAAGAGGTCACTCCAGGTGAGACTCTTTATTATTCTTACTCTAGAAATAATGTTGGGTTTCAGGCTGCAGAATTAGTGTCGCCTGAACGGACTGGCGCTAATTGGGATCTGTACCGAGAAATCCTCATTGGTGATTCTCAGCAAATTATCGAAGATGCTGTGGTCGATTGGCGTTGGCTTTTTCCGGATGGAGATATTCCCGCCCCTCCAGCTAATCTTGCGGCTTCTACAACATTTGTAGCTCGGGTGAATTCAGAAGAGTTTATGACAGGTGTGGGAATGCACGACTATTGGTCTTCCGAGTTTTTGCAACTCACAGCGAGGGCAGCGGCCTACAATGTTTCTAAAAATATGAAATGGGTTTTGCTTTTTCCGAATGGAAAATACAATGATGATTTACAAATTCCATTTGTGATCGACAGAGAGCCATCAGGACAATATGACGAAGCCTCACTGCGAGAACAAATTCAGATTTTTAAATCCGGGGGCATGAAAGTGGCTCTGTCTGTAGGGATTATAAATGATGGCGGCGTTTCTGCGGCCCAATCCAATGCCTATTGGGATTCTAGATTTCAGGCTTATCAAGATTACATTGTTTGGATGGCAGGCATTGCCGAAGAAGAGGGAGTTGAGGCGATTTTTATCATGTCTCACGCAATTTTACCTGGTGGTGATTATCCTCCAAACAACGGCGTGGCTCGGTGGCAAACTCTGATGAGTGCAATACGCTCAGCTTACTCTGGAAAAGTCGGTTACAATTTACATTGGAATCGCGACTTCGATGAGCTGCATCCGTTCACCCGGTTTTCCTCGATCGTCACTGAGTTTGACTATGTCGGTGGAATTATGTGGGACAGTCTCGGTGATCAAGATGCACCAACGGATTCAGAACTCAGAACAGAAGTCGCTCGACAGTTTGATGAATTTTTAGAGCCGATATGGACCACTTACGGAGTGCCAACCGTCATCACTCAGGTGGCTTATTCGAGTGCAGCCATGGGCCACAAAGGCGAACGTCTTTATCCCGCGGATGATGTAAGCATCGGAACGTGGGAACCTTACGATGATTCCGTGCCTTTTGATTTTACATTGCAGGCTCAAATTTACGATTCAATTCTCTACAACATTGCTTCGCGCCCTTACATTGTGGGCACCTATGTATTCGGCCAGCCTTATTGGAAAAGTCAGGATAAAAATATGGGCGTGTGGGGCAAACCTGCCGCAGACACGATTTCGGACTGGTACCAAAAAGCGAGTCCCTAGTTAGCGCGCCTATCGACTCGAAAGATTTTGGGACGTATGGGCCGACGGCACGATCTCTTCAAGCGCTTCTACTAAAAAGCGATTGGCGTTGTAAATTTCACGATTAACATTTAGAAAAGTCGCAACCTGCGCCCTCACATCACTTGCCAGTTGAGTCGCTTTATAAATTCTCTCATTTACCTTTTGGTAGGTCACTTCAATGTCCAAAAGGATTTCACCAAGCTCTTCGACCGTAGGTTGCGTTTTCTCATTATCCAGAACTCGCGCAAGACGATATTGAACAGGGAGATAATCCATATGGATTTCCTCCGTCAACCTCTCTATGGCCTCAAAAGCGGATTGATGAAAGTCCTT
>JBFWYS010000291.1:0-5215 GCA_050186175.1 Pseudobdellovibrionaceae bacterium | reverse complement strand
TATAAAATTTGTTGTCGGCCATTCCGATACCGACTGTTTGTGGTTCAAGACCACTTGGATTATTTAAAGTCGAAAAGAAATTTTCATGTGATGAAACCATCGCAGAAAGTGCCGGTGTTCTCGTCCATGGAGCTCCAGCTCCAGCGATCGCTCCTGAACTACCAATCCACGATCCACTCGAAGCAAGATACCTCGCAATTCTATGGTTACCCATATCTGCCACGTAAATGGATCCAGTAATATTGTCATATTCCAAATAACTCGGATAATTCCCGCTGACTAAACTAAATGCGCCATCTTGAGAACCGGGTTTACTTGATCCCCCCTCACACCATCCAGGAGTCGAGCTCCCAGGCATGAGTGAAGTACATCCAGAACCCGACATTCCACTTGGTGTATCGACTCGCCCAATCCAGCCTTGAAAGGCTCCTGTTCCCAAGTCATATCTATTTATTCTGTGAGTGGCGGCGTCCAAAACATAAAGATAGCTAGCATCGCCCCGAATAGAGGTGCCGGCCATCAAAGAACCATTTGTCGTTGTGCCCGAAACCGCCGTCCCTCCGGTACACCACTCAGGAGTAAAGCCTGTCGCTCCCGAACAACTTCCAGGTCCTCCTGTTGGTGAAGTTGCGATTGCTCCGATCCATCCAACAAAGACACCCGTGTTCAGATCATGTTTTGAAATTTTTATTCCACCCTGATTTAAGACGTAGAGATAACTACCATCAGTCCACAATCCACCATGCATTTGAAAATTTCCATCGGCTGTTCCGGTTGTCGCAACTCCTCCAGTGCACCAATTCGGAGTTGGGTTGCCTACTCCAGCACCTGTGCATCCAGATCCACCACCTGTTGGAATGGTTGAAACTTTTCCGATCCAACCCTCAGCCACGCCAGTCGAAGCATTAATTTTTTGAACTCGCCCATTAGAAGTGTCAGAAACATAGAGTGATCCACTATAAAAGAAAATATCTCGGGGCGAAGCAAATTGCCCGGTACCGCTTCCCGAGGTGCTTGTTCCTCCTACACACCAACCTGGTGTCGTTGTGTTCGCACTCGTCGAGCTACAACCCGCGGCCCCACTTGCTGGAGTCGACATCGCTTTTCCAATCCACCCGACATACGCACCGGTGTTCGCGTCAAATTTATCAATACGACTAAAACTTGGAGTGACAACATAGATATAGGTTCCATCACCGGTAATCCCGGACGGGGCATTTAAGACACCAACTGCTTGCTCGGTCGCGCTTGCCCTCGCCGATTCACCACCGATACACCACCCTGGCGTAGCTAATCTCACTGTCACCGAACTACATCCCGAAAATCCACCGGTCGGTGTGACTCCTACTTTTCCGAGCCAACCGACAAAGTCTCCGCTCGCAGAAAATTTTTGGATTCTGTTGTTTAAAAAATCGACGATATAGAGATATCCATTGATGTCTTTATAAATTCCCGTAGGATTCATAAACATTCCGTCACGTTTTCCTCCAGCAGAAGGGAGGCTCACCGCATTCGATTGCACACTTGTAGTTCCGCCGAACCAAGCTAGAGACGGCATAATAGAAATATTGGTAGAAGAACTTGGTAAACTTAAAGTCGATCCACCGACTGTCACATTTGGTGTTTGCACCACAGAATCTTTGAAATAAAAATTTGCGACCGAATTTCCAGGCATAATGCTTACGGTTGTGATGTCACTCGTGCAGCCTGAATCAGAGTAAAACTGCCCTGCAAGCTCTCCCGCCAGATTGAATTCAAGTTCACTTCCATAAGAAGTATCATTTCCAGCAGCATCCTTAAGCGTGATCCAAAATGCACCCGAGCAATCATCCGCAAGGGCTGAGACGGGCCCCGAAAATCCTAAATAGTTTGGAGGTCCCGGAACAACCGTTAGCGGCGCGGTCGCAGAGAGATTCACACCATTCACTGTGGCCGATACATTAGAAGCTGTACCCGCTGTGGATCCAGTGATGTAGCCAGAATAAGTTCCGTTGCCGTTGTCAGTAACGCTTGAAAAGTTTCCTGTGCTTGTTCCCCCAGAAATAGAAAACGCAACAATCGCACCTCCCAGCACAAGAGGATTATTGTTACTATCTTTGAGAACCAAAAGAATATTTGAAGTCGAACCCGAAGCGATCCCCGATAGGGAAAGAGTCAGCAAAGAATTAGACGGCGAAAACCCGCCCGCTAAAACTGTGATGCTTGGAAGGACAGAAGTCACAGGAGCACTATTGATAGTCGCTCCAATTGTAGCGGCCGTTCCTACCGAAGCACCTGTAAACAGAGCTGAATAAGTTCCGTCCAAATTGTCTGTAGTGGAACTAAAAGAGCCCGTACTTGTTCCCCCTGAAATCGAAAACGCGACCGTAGCACCCGATGTGTAAAGCCGATTTCCGAGAGGATTTTTAAGAGTCAGAGTTACCATTCTGCTACTTCCAGAACTAACAGTCGGCATATCAACCGAAACTTCCGAATGAATTGGCGAAATCGATGCGAGAACTGCGGGATCTTGAGCGATAACGATAGAGGAAGTACTTACAATAGAAAGATTTGAAAACGTAGCCTTGACACGAGCTCCACTTGAAACTGCCGTTGCCGTAAACTGACTCGTGTAACTCCCATTGTGATTGTCTGTTACACTTGAAAAAGTTCCAGGTCCCGACGTTTGGCCATCAAATGACAAATCAATGGATAAATTCGGAACGTAGACAGGATCTTTGAAAATATCGTAGGTTTTTAAAATCACAGTTGTGCTTTGAGACAGATCTAACGAGGAGTTTGAAATCTCGAGAGTTGAATTGCCGATCGAAATATCCTGAGCCGTTTTAGTTCCAGTTGATGGAACCCATGCCGCCGAAAATCCACCGCCTATACAAGAATGAATTGGCTTCTGTGAAGTCAATCCGAGAGTCATGTTGATCTCAACATCTCCAGGAGATAAATCTTGAGTCGCTTGAGCCAGAACTACAGGAGCCGAAAAATTCGCGCGCGAAAAAAGTTCCGAATGAGAATCCACACAGTCCTTGCCATCTACCTTAGCGAAGGCAAGAACAGAAAATTTTCTTGCTGACCCTGAAGGCAGATCAAGAACAATCGATCCGCCGGCTTCAATAAGTCCTTTTACAACACTTGGTTTAAGAACCTCAGCCCCGGCATCGTCAGAACAACTTCCTGCAACCGTGTCCTCAGGAACATCAACAGTAACCATATAACAGTCGACATCGCTGAGGGCCTCGATATTTGAAACGCCCCAACCTACAGTCTTAACAGAAAGGCTTTGCACTTTTTTAGAATGGGCACTCGCGATTTTTGAAGGCAATTGAATAGAAATGCGGCTGCTGTTTGGATCAGATTTTCTTGAACATCCTGAAAAGATCAAGCCACACAAAATTAAAGGTCCATAGACCCAAAAACCGCAACGTCCCATGCTAGTTTTTCGGCTTTATTTCCAAATCACTTTAATTGCTCACCGTCTCATTTCCAGCTATGGAGGCGCCGTCTTGTCGTAAGTACGTTTTTCCGTAAACGTATCCCTTTGAGACAGATCTATCGAGTTTTATTAGAGTTGCTCCGTTGAACCCGACTATCCGTGATCGCTCTTACTAAGAGCCTCACCTGGTGGTATCCTCATCATCGTTCCTATCCGGACACTCAGTCTTTACGACTACCGAAAGTGTTCAGGCATCGATGTGCGGAAGCAGTCTCATCTCAAAGATCCATTCCCAGTCTAAAATAATTTCTTTTTTCCTCACACCTTTTTTTGGTCTCCTCATCATCTTGAAACACTCTTTTTTCGGATCCCCAAACAATCTTTTTTTTAAATGAGATTTTCTCTCTGTAATTCAGCTATCCGTGGTCATCTGGTTTGCCACAACCTGATTGTTATTTTTGGTCTCAGCAACCTCACATCCGGTTATAACAGGGTCTCTTTCGCCCCTATGGAGTCACTTTTTTCGTCATCGCCGCTGAAGACTCGTCAGTCCTTTTTCAAGTAAATTCTAGAAACTTCGGGTAAACGAAGTCTACTAAATGCGCAGTCTCCCGCTACCAACTGTAAATATAAGGAGTGAGTCAGATTCAAAATCCCGCTTAGGCCGCACAAAAAGCCCATCTTTAGAGACTCAAGAATATTGCAAAGCGAATTTTAACAGCTGTTGAGCTCGAATTCTGCTCTGCCCCCGCGCTTTACAGACGCCTGCGCTAGCGCGCCCCCAGTAACAATTAATCTTCGGAAGTATCCAAAGTCGTGCGCAGCTTATAAAATAAAATGTCATCTACTTAGCCGACACGAGTTTCATGCGAAAGCTGACTTCGTAATCCACCTCGTCCGAATTTACCGCTCTATAAATCTCGATAACATCGTCATCTTTTAGCTCGATCGGCTCCTTAAACTTATGAGGGGAACCGGCAACACCTGCAGAATTAAATTTTATCCAATCAAGAGATTCCTTCGCAGAGGTTGAATTTGGCGATATCGTGACCCTTCCATTTTTAAGCGCTGATACCGTGACTTCATAGGACCTTGGAGGCGCAACTATTATTGACTTATCCTGCTTTTCCAATTTATCCACAGTTTCGTTTAGCACTATTTTTTGCGGCTTCGCGAGATTGAATTGCGTGGGGTAGTCCTTGGCCATGTTTACAAACATAGTTGTTCTATAGACTTTAGTTATCTCCAACTTCATAGTTTTTTTCTCTTTCAAGCCAAAAGCTTGCTGAGGCCATGCCATACCAACAAATGCGAGCGCAATAATTAAAATAAGATTCATATCAAGATAGTAATACTCTGTCACAAGACTGATCAACTATTTAGTCACAAGACTAATCATTCGCATATGACTCAGCCCACTTACCACCCTCGTTGACTGGCGTGATTTTGAATCAGTTGCACAAAACTTTGAGCGTCGCCTGTTTTTCCCAATTGCTTAAAAGCCTCCACTCGACTCTGGAAAAGACTTTCAATCCCCTCCGTTCGCGCCAACGCATTCTGGGTGACGACAAGAATTTCATCCCAACGACCGAGTTGTTGTAAAACTTCGACATACTCACGACGGCCCCAGCAGAACAAGGATTACCATAATATATTTCTAACAACGAAAACATCGAGAACAAGGACATCGTGCTGTGGTATTCATTCGGCATCACACACATTCCGCGACCTGAAGAATGGCCAATTATGACCGTTCATCGCGCCGGATTTACGTTGATGCCGGTG
>JBFWYS010000290.1:0-5233 GCA_050186175.1 Pseudobdellovibrionaceae bacterium | reverse complement strand
AACTTCATTTTGGGGAATTGTATAAATATCCTTGGCATGTGCGGAAATCGAGTAGGTGAGGGCGGACAGTTTTGCCATATAGGTCGTCATCTCAGTCGGAGCATGGATAAAATGAGAGTGAAAATGGTGAATTGGGCTTTTTACAGTCCCAATCTTTTCTCGTCCCACAACCCAGCCGGCTTGAAGAAAACGCTTCATGGGATCCACATCTCGAATCCATAAACTTTTTAGGCAAGCTCCGGTAAACAATTTGGAATATAAAAACGGCTTGCGTAGAAATATTTTTTTGTTTTCATTAAAAACTGTAAAAAATGACTCCCAGATATATTCCGGAATGTAAACCACGCGCGCCTTGATCATATCCACGATGGGTTGCTTCTCTTTTTCACGGGCTTGGCGCATCGAAAGAATCGTGATGCGATATCCCCGCTGCTCCAACATGTAAATTTCCTGAGCGATAAAAGTTTCACTGAGTCGGGGATAACCTTTGAGGACGTAGGCAATTTCTCGGGTATTCGGATCTATCATTTTTTTAACCACTGATCGAAAAGGTTCTGAATCACTTGCAATCCCTCGGTATTAAACTCAGGCACTTTTAAGCTTGCAGCCTTAGCCAAATGTTCCGCAATCTTTTTTCCTAGAATTTCGGCTTTTACTTTTTCTGGAGATAAATAATCGCAAAAACCACTCTGTTTAAAATGTTCTGCACGAATAATTTGCTCTTTTCTAGGCACTGTTCTTGGCAAAATAAGGGGAAATTTGTTCATTGCACAGAGTTCGATCACAGTATTATATCCACCCATCGAAACAATCATCTGACTTTGTAAAAATGCCGACGCTGCATCAGGAGTAAAATCTAAAGCCTGTATATCGTCGGCGCTCTGACCCATCTCGCGAACTTTACGAATCAGCTCAGGTTTTGCAAAAGGGCCGGTGAGTATAAAGACATTGTAAGGAGGGCCCTTTCGGTGGAGACCTTTTTCGAGGAGCTCAATAAATGTCTCCAAAAATTCCCAACCATCGCCGCCACCACCTAGGGTAAACGTCACAACCGGGTTTGAGTTTTTAAATTTAAAGTGAAATTCGCCAAAATGAGAGGACATATCTGGGGCAATATATCCCGTATACTCCAATTTTTGGGATAGCGCAGGAGAGAGCTCATACTCTGAGGCAAAGTCAAAAATGCTTTTTTTACCATAAATCAGGATATGGTCGAAATATCTCTCAAGGGCTTCGGCGGTTCCCCGTCGGCTCCATTCATCTGCAACGGCTTCTTTTTCATCTAGAATATCACGAAAGCCGCAAATGATACGCGTGTTTTTCGAGTGCTGACGAAGATACTCAAGAGAAGGAAGCAACTCCTTTTTTACTCCTAGAGGTTCCTTATCGATGATCACTAGATCTGGATTGAAAGACCGAACTGAGCTGAGCAAAAGCGAGGAGCGTAAGTTTACAAATTGATCGATTGGAATATTTAAACTGCGAGGAGAATATTCGCCGGAAATCTGTTTCGTGAATCCTGGTAAATTTAAATATTCGATCCCACTTTGTGATGCAAAACTAGAGGCTTTCGGGCTTGCACAGGCAATTAAAATTGAACGATCGTTGCGAGCAACTGAGTTTGCGATCTTCTGCGTGCGTCGAATATGGCCGAGGCCGAAGGTATCGTGACTGTAGAAAAGAATTTTTTTTGTCTTTAACAAATGTGAATCCCTTCCTACAAATCCTTCTCAAGTTCCGAGAAAAAATGGGTTTCTATTTTTTTCGAACTCAAGAGTTTTAAAAACTGATCCATAAAAACAAAATCGTCCTCTACCATGTGCTTGTGGTGAATCATGATTCCAACATGTTTTTTGGTTTTGCCGACTTCTTCCGCTTCGGCAAGTAAAGATTCGGTTGTATAAATTCTGGGTTTTTTGCTTGTATGCAAATCTAAATCGATGTTGAGATCTTTAAGTCCTGGAGTTTTACTTATTTTATCTCCATCGCGCGAAAGCACTTTGAATCCGGCTTCAGCAAGAAGAGGAATCAAAGTTT
Source organism: Pseudobdellovibrionaceae bacterium (assembly GCA_050186175.1). Taxonomy (GTDB): domain Bacteria; phylum Bdellovibrionota; class Bdellovibrionia; order Bdellovibrionales; family Bdellovibrionaceae; genus JBFWYS01. Next base: position 3,196 of record JBFWYS010000290.1, on the reverse strand, counting down.
CATCGATGCGATTCCACGGGGGAGTAAATGCCGGGAAAAAAAGATCTTTAAAAACATCTTGGGTCATCGAAAGAGATTCGCGCAGTTCCTTTTTTACAGAGTCATGAGAGCGAGCCGAGCCAAACTCCGCTTTTTTTCCTTCGCTTTGATGATCGAGATGAGCATAGCCGTGAGTGTGAATTTGCAGATTTCCACGATGCGCATTGAACACATCCTTTTTGTAGGCATCCATAGAGGCAGATGGGATCGCGGCGCCGTTGAGCTTCTGTCCGTTTTTAACAAAAAGCCCAAGGAGTTTTTCAAAATCCTTTAAGTTCCAACCAACGTCATCATTCCGAAAGAACAGTTTCATTTCCGCCTCTACACTCATCAGCTGCCATTATCTTATAAAAACTAAAACGGATTCGAGCACTCATATTCGTCTCTCGACGGATACGGTTTTCGACTCCCAAGTGAACAGTGCTTAAAATAGAACTCGATTTCCGAAACCGGTCTTTTTGGATAATCCTTTTCGTAGACAAAACCCTCCGCTGCGTAAGCCGCGTGATGAGCTTTTGACTCGTACTCGGTCTCGGAACTGGCGCAACCGAACCCCAAAAATGCCGTAAAAATGAGAGTTAAATTCAGCCGTTTCATTCAATCTCTTATCGGTTTTTCAGAGCGGAGAGTAAACACTATGAAGCTTTCGGTGCACAGTGTGTGATTAAATACACACTTCGCTGCGCGGGGCGTTTGGACCAAGTCTTTTGTCCTGCGTAATAACATAATAAAATCAGTTGCTTAGGCAGATGACTCGAATTGATTTACGAACTTAAGGGCGGGCACTTTGATTGCAGTAGCTTATGGGTGAACCAGAGGTGAGTATGTTTTTACAGAGGACGATTCGTAAGCCCATTACAATTGAAGGCATCGGTTTACATACGGGTGAGCCCTGTGCTCTGACATTTAAGCCCGCTCCGGCAGGAACGGGAGTTCATTTTGTTCGCAGCGATTTGCCGGGACGCCCTTCGCTTCGTGCTCACTCCGATAATGTTAAAGCCACAAGCCATGCAACCACTCTTGGTGGACCTGATTTTTCGGTGGCCACTGTTGAGCACTGTTTATCAGCACTAGCAGCTTTACGAATCGACAATTTAACTTTGGAATTGATGGGACCTGAGATCCCGATCGGCGACGGAAGTGCGGATTTGTTTTTTCAGGCGCTAACAAGTATTGGTTTTATCGATCAGGATCAGCCTCGTAAATATCTCTATGTCACTCAACCCATCTATTACGGAGACCAAGAAAAGCACGCCTATGTGCATCCGTATCAGGGTTTGCGTATTTCTGTGACAATCGAATTCCCGCACCCGTCAATTGGTAAGCAGAAAATCGATTTTGATATCAATGAAGAGAGTTTCGCCCGAGAAGTCGCGGGAGCCCGCACTTTTGGTTTTATGAAAGACGTGGAGAGTCTCAAGGAGCGAGGTTTAGCTCGTGGCGGTTCACTCAAAAATGCGATTGTTCTCGACCAGAACGGAATCATGAACCCTGAAGGTTTGCGTTTTGCGGATGAGTTTGTTCGTCATAAGGCCTTGGATGCCTTGGGAGATTTAGTAACTTTAGGTTTTCCTCTAATGGGCCACGTGGTTTTACATAAGGCCGGCCATGACATTATGAATCGTCTGGTGCGAAAGATCCTTGATTCGCAGCATTCTTATCGCCTGATCGAATTGGGTGGAGATTTCGACGGTGCTAATGACGAAAACGCCTATTGGCTCCGCTCTTAAAATTCCAAATTGGTCTCTCAAATAAAATCAGAACAGAGTCAAAGCTCTTGCTCTCTTTCGGAAGCCCAAGTAGCATCCCCCCACAGTGTTCTGAACCAATATTTTAAGGGGACAGTTATGTTAATTGGGGTTCCAAAAGAGATTAAAATCAGTGAAAACCGCGTCGGCATGACAGAGGCAGGAGTTAAGCAGCTCGTAGCCGAAGGTCATAAAGTCATTGTCGAAAAAGATGCCGGAATGGGCAGCGGAATTTCAAACCAGCAATACGAAAAAGCGGGCGCAACAATCATCGATACAAAAACCGAAGTTTATAAAAAAGCGGAGATGATCGTAAAAGTAAAAGAGCCGCTTCCAGATGAATTCGAAATGCTCCGTGAAAATCAAATCCTGTATACTTACTTACACTTGGCTGCGGAACCAAAACTCACAAAAGTTTTAGCAGAAAGAAAAGTGAAAGCTATTGCGTACGAAACAATTCAAAAAACAGACGGAACTCTTCCTCTTTTAACTCCAATGAGTGAAGTTGCGGGTCGTATGGCCACGCAAATTGGTGCGTTCTACTTGCAGCGCGATCACGGAGGAAAAGGAATTCTTCTTGGTGGAGTCACGGGAGTTCGTCCAGGTAAAGTTGTTGTTATCGGTGGTGGTGTTGTGGGTATCAACGCTGCAAAGATGGCAGTAGGACTTGGCGCTCAAGTGACTGTTCTCGATGTAAACACGTCTCGCTTGGAATATTTAGATGACGTTTTCCAAGGCCGTCTCACAACTCTTTTCTCAAACATGCAGAATATTGAATCAGCAGTCAGAGAAGCAGATCTTGTTGTGGGTGCGGTTTTGATCACTGGGCATAAAGCTCCTACTCTTGTGTCTAAAGAAATGGTTTCATCAATGGCTAAAGGTAGCGTTGTAGTTGACGTTGCGGTTGACCAAGGTGGATGCATCGAAACATGCAAACCGACAAGCCACACAAATCCGACCTACGAAGTTGACGGCGTCATTCACTATTGCGTTCCGAACATGCCGGGTGTGGTGTCTCGCACTTCAACATATGCATTAACAAATGTAACTTTCAAATACGCTTCAATGATCGCCCAGAGGGGTGTCGAAGATGCAATCGCAAAAGATTCTGCATTGCTAAAAGGTTTGAATGTATACAACGGTTACGTTTCTTACGAGCCGGTAGCAAAAGATCTTGGAATGGAATACAGACCGTTCAAGATGTAATTCGAAAATTACAAACGAAACAAAAAAATCCCGCAACTCAACAGTTCGCGGGATTTTTTTTTGAACCCATACAAAAGGCCCGCCGTCGAAAATTGTAGCAATTCCGCAGCTAACGCGCGGCCGCTAACAATTTAGACGGCGGGCCTTTTGTCATTCAAGGTGTTGGAAATTTGTTTTTCCATCGCTGGATTCTCATTTTAGTA
>JBFWYS010000289.1:0-5267 GCA_050186175.1 Pseudobdellovibrionaceae bacterium | reverse complement strand
TGAACGATAGCTTCATGGAGGGACTTATAACTCTCTTTAAGATCCACATACTTGCCAACAACACCGATGGTGACAGACTTTTCTGGATTTCTGAGAACCTTTACGATCTGATTCCATCCTTCGAGCTCCGGCTCGTCTGCCTCTAATCCAAGACATCTTACGATCTGCTCATCGAGTCCTTCTCGGTGAAGAGCTAATGGAACCTCATAAATTGTAGATGAATCTTGAGCCGCAATTACATTTTCGGCGCGGACATTACAAAATAAACCGATTTTTGCTTTTACGCTGTTATCCAGTGGCTTTTCACTTCGGCATATTAAAAAATCAGGTTGTAAACCGATCTCACGCAACTCTTTAACCGAGTGTTGAGTTGGTTTACTTTTCAACTCGCCTGCAGCCGCAATGTAAGGAACATAGGTTACATGAATCAAAACAGAATTTTCAGGCCCCAAATCCAAACGTAATTGTCGAATGGCTTCTAAAAATGGCAAGCTCTCGATGTCACCTACCGTTCCACCCACTTCAACAATCGTGACTTCAGAACCTTGAGCTGCATCATAAACACGAGACTTAATTTCATCCGTAATATGTGGAATGACCTGCACAGTTCCACCAAGGTAATCGCCACGGCGTTCCCTCTGGATCACGTGATCATAAATCTGACCCGTTGTTACACTATTTGTGCGATTGAGATTGGCATCCGTGAATCTTTCGTAGTGACCTAAATCTAGATCTGTTTCCGCTCCATCTTCAGTGACATAAACTTCACCGTGCTGCAAAGGTGACATCGTTCCCGGGTCTACATTGAGATACGGATCAAACTTCATAATCGTGAGTTTAATACCGCGAGCCTCGAGCAGAGCACCAAGTGAGGCCGCCGATAAACCTTTTCCGATCGAAGAAACCACTCCGCCCGTTACAAAAATAAATTTTTGCTCAAGAGCCTTTGAAGTCGACTTTGTGGTTGATGGAGTCACCGATTTTTGGGTCTTCTTAAGAAGCATTTTTTTATTTTTCACTTTGCCCCCTTTGTACACAATAATTTTTCGATTTTACTTACGTCTTCTGGAGTGTCTACGCCCCAGCTGTCCGATTGAACCCTTACCACTTTAATTTTCGCCCCTAGGTATAAAGCTCGAAGTTGCTCCAGGCTTTCACCTTTTTCAATTTCAACAGGAGCCGTACGACACAGTTTTTCCAGCAAGTTTTTTCTGTAAGCGTACATTCCAATATGCTTTAAACATCCCGAAAATGATTCGGCGTTTTTGTTTCGAGAGTACGGAATTGGAAACCGGCTAAAATAAAGAGCTTCGTCGTTCTGATTCATTACAATCTTCGCTGTAGTTTCAGAAATCAAAGCCTCGGAATCCATCGTACGCCCCAAGGTTGCCATTTCAATTTCATTTTGTATAAATGGTTCAACGAGAGAATCCAAGAGACTTCCAGAAATCAATGGCTCATCGCCTTGAATATTTACAACAACATCAAAATTTTCATTTTTTACAGCAGCCCAAACTCGATCCGTACCTGTTGGCAGTTCAGAGTCAGTCATCACAACACGAACTCCACATTTTTTTCCCAGTTCCGCAATTTTTAAATCATCTGTTGCCACAAGAATTTCAGATAATTTTTTGGAAGTTTTTGAGCCTTCGATCACCCATTGCAAAAGAGGCTTTCCCAGAATCAGAGCAAGCGGCTTTCCAGGAAAGCGCGTTGAGGCGAATCGTGCTGGAATGACTCCCAAACACTTCATAGTTTCGCTCCGCGAATCCATTCTTTATAAATAAACTCCTCGAGCTCGTCATAACCTTGCTTCTTTAGAGCCGAGGTAAAAAACATCTCTTTAACTCCGGAAGCCTGCTGCAATTTCTTTTTTCTCTGCGCAAGTTCAGAACGTCCAAGCTTATCTACTTTCGTCAAAACGACACAACAGCCTTTACCAATAGATTTCAAAAAGGCAACAAGTCCACCTTCGTCGGCGGTCCAGTCTCTACGGATATCCATAAACAAAATGCAGCCTTGAAGTTGCGCACGCATCGAAAAATAGGTTTCGATCATTTCTTTCCAGTCTTCTTTTTCAGTTTTACTTCGAACAGCGTGTCCGTACCCAGGCATATCAACAATTCGATATCGATCTTCAACTAAGAAAAAATTGAGAAGACGAGTTTTACCAGCTGTTTTGCTGACTTTTGCAATGTCTGAATGAGCGAGCGCATTGAGGCCACTGGATTTGCCCGCATTGGAGCGGCCTACGAGGGCGACTTCGGGGATCATTCCTTGTGGATAATCTTTTGGAAAAACGGCGCTTTTTTCGTAAGAAATTCGAAGGTGCATGATCTACGTTATTAGAAACTAGACCGAAAGTTAAGACAATTTCTAAGGGAAAAGGGTCTCATTTCTATTCTATTCGAATACGCCTTTTTTGGAGCTCGGCACAAGCATTGATTAAGGCTTGTGCACCCATTGCACACTGCAAGAGGGCCTTTAACCAAACAAAAGAGGGAAAAATGACTCGCCAAGAAGCCTTTGTCCAAGCCATCGGAAACAATCATAAACATGAAATCAAAGAGTATGAAGTTCTAGGTTCCGATTCAACATGCACTTTACAAATCGACCTACCCGGCATCGAGCCACGACACGCAAGAATCGATTTCAAAGACTCGCAATATTGTATTCGCGACATGCGCACGAAAACTGGAACCTTTCTCAATGGCAGCAGAATTATGGAGGCGTTTCTTAAAGACGGAGATTTAATTCAACTCGGAGACACTGAAATTCGTTTTATACTTCCGACCCAAATTCTAGAGGAAAGAACGCTCTTCAGTAAAAATATCTTGTGGGATCAACAACTCCAAAGAGTTCCCGCTATCAGCTCTACCGATCTTCCGGTTCTTCTCTTAGGACCTTCAGGTTCAGGGAAGGACATCCTCGCGAAATATATTCATGATCACTCTGACAGAAAATTAGCGCCATTTGTAAGCGTTAATTGTAGTGCGCTCACCGAAACTTTGATTGAATCCGAACTTTTTGGACATATCAAGGGCAGTTTTACCGGCGCTATTTCAGATCGTAAAGGCGCATTTGAGGCAGCAAGAGGCGGAACCTTATTTTTAGACGAAATTGGCGATCTCCCCTATGGTCTGCAAGCCAAACTTCTTAGAGCCTTGGAGAACAGCGAAATCCGTCCTGTTGGAAGCGATCGAAATATTCAAACTGATGTGAGAATTATCTCGGCGACTCATCAAAATTTAAATGCAAAAATTGAGGATAAAGAATTTCGATCAGATCTCTATTTCCGTTTGAATGTAATCAATCTCAAAGTTCCATCTCTCGTGGAGAGAATGGAAGATTTTGACGACCTCTTTTACTCCTTGGCAAAAACCTATCGTGTTCGTTTTACCTACAATACAATTCAAAAACTAAAAGAACACTCGTGGCCCGGAAACATTCGCGAGCTAAAAAATGTAGTTCTACGAGCTTCTGCATTGTTTTCAAAACAAACTGTTGAACCTGAGCAACTTCTGTTTTTAGTCGATAAAATTCCTGGAGATATCCCACAGAATTACAAACCCGCTTCGAGCGTAGGTGGTATGCAAGCCAATGTTATTCGAGAAATTGAAAAACAGATGATTATCAAAAGGCTTGCAGCCAACAAGGGAAACCAAAGAAGAACAGCGGCGGATCTAGGAATGCCTAAGAGCACGCTTCACGATCGTCTGAAAATATATAATATTCAGGTTTCTGAATTTACGGGTTAAGGTTTTAGAACAATGGATTGAAAATACGCCCGTCTGACCTGTCCTGTGGTCAGACGGGTATTCACTGCCTCTTTAATTTTTAGAAGTAGGGCTTTTTTTCCCTCTGGCAACTGCAACTCGCCGAATGTAAATTCTTCGGTGGCTCGTTGAATAGTATCGGACATTTCGCCTTCGCGATCTTTCATCTCAACGATAACATCCTGAGAATTCCCTTCTACGATAACTTGAAAGAGAGCCATGGGACGGTCATTCTCTGGTGACCTCTTCAAATTCACGACCATCTGACGAACCCGAAAGATATTGCCAGAAAATCGCAATGAATTGTAAAAACTCTCCGCCTTCTGGGAAGGATCATAAGAAAATTTCTTGACGGCTACTTCCTCTAAAGAACCTAAAAATGGGTCCCTTGCCGGAGATAGAAGGTCAAATTTAGCGCCGTATTTAAATGCAGCAATCAACCCAACTGCCATTATAATTGCAAAGAAAAACGCGGCCTTTCTGTACCACGAAAGCGCCTTGAAATATTTAAGACCACTTCCTATAAGGGCGGAGGTAAAACCAATAAATTTTTTTATCAGGACCAGAAGATCTTTGGGGCCTTGAGTGAAAAGATACTTACCAAATTTCCAAGTACTATCTAAAGACAAATTCCATAGGGCCTTAAGCCTTCGCGGCAAAGTTTTGATAAAAACGTAGATCCAAATTCCGCCAGGGAGGATAAAAAAATATTTTTTCCATCCTGTGGCTTCGAGTCCCGTGAGCTCTAAAAATTTATCGAGGTCGACCGTACCAGAAGCGAGATCTGCATTTTCGGAAACTGACTTAAGGGCTTCTGTAAATCCCGGATCGACTTCAGCTAAAATAGAATCCAGTTCTGATGAGTCATCAGAAATTTCAGGGCCGAGGGCTCCGAGCGAATCAGGACCTTTGTCTTGTTCGGGTGGCTTTGTGTCCGCGATGGATTCTTCTCCTGAAAAGTAATTGTCTTCTCCATTTAATCGCAGAGTCTAGAAAATCGCAAGACACAGTCCAGTCTCATTAAGAAACAGACCGGACTTTCCGAGAAGAATTATGAAGATAAACTTTGCCTAGAGGAAAATATGAAAAGGATTTCAACTTTCTTCCATCATACTGTTTCAGGACTTCTCCTTGTCTCGTGCATTCATATCGAAAGAAGCCCGGAGAGTGGATACTCGAACGAAGGGACACGCCCCGAAAATCCAATTACCAATTGGGCGGCACGGTCAGTTCGCCAAAATTTAGAAGCCAACTTACGTACTAAAGAAGAAATCGAATTGTATTCGCAAGTTTCGCCTTGGTTTTGGACTGAAGATGAGGCCATTGAGTTTTTAACTCAGCCCAATGCCGTTCAAAAGAGACAGTGGATTCAGACTAAGGGAATTGCACGGAGACCTACAAGCCTACAACCAAAGGTTCAAAAAGCCTTGGATGCTGAAGACATTGTAATCGGAATGCCACAAGACACAGTTCTTCAGAGTTGGGGCGACC
>JBFWYS010000288.1:0-5314 GCA_050186175.1 Pseudobdellovibrionaceae bacterium | reverse complement strand
TCGAGTTCTTCCGCTTAATTTGCTTATTGAAACTTTAGTACAATCGCTCACAAAATTGTCGACAAAGGTGTCTCCGCTCGGAGTTGCACACGCAAAGAAAACCATTTTGCACGCTGCAGATTTAGAAATCGATCAAGCGATGGCTCTAGAGGCGCAAAATTTTGCGAGCCTTTTTTCGAGTCAGGATACCAAAGAAGGGACAACGGCTTTCGTCGAAAAAAGGAAAGCTGTGTTCTTAGGAAAGTAAGACGATAAGATCAGATCGGAAAATAAAATCGGAGTTTTGAATGGCTTACAAGCCCACGCACCCAGTTCGAATTATCACGGCCGCCTCTTTGTTTGATGGTCACGATGCCTCCATCAATATCATGCGCCGTATTTTACAAGATATGGGAGCCGAAGTTATTCACTTGGGCCACAATCAAAGTGTGTCTAACGTTGTAAAAACCGCATTGCAAGAAGGCGCACAGGGAATCTGTATCAGCTCTTATCAGGGCGGGCATATGGAATACTTCAAGTATATGCATGACCTCTTGAAAGAAGCGGGCGCGCCCTATGTAAAAATCTGGGGTGGTGGTGGTGGTGTCATCGTCTATGAAGAGAAAAAGGAACTTGAGACTTACGGCATTGCTCAAATTTTCCATCCAGATGATGGTAGAAAAATGGGTCTCGAGGGAATGATCGAGATGATCATTCGGGGTTGCGACTTTGATCTGTTGGCTGCTAAAAAAACTGTAAAGGCTCAGGGAAAAAATATTTTTGAAAAAGATCCGGTTCCTTCTTTAGAGTTAGGCGTGGCTTTAACAGCTATTGAAATAGAGGCAAAAGCAAATCCAAGCCTAAAAGATTACGGTCTCGAAAACTTTAAACGCAAAGATGGCAAAGCTCCAATGGTTCTCGGAATTACCGGAACAGGTGGGGCAGGAAAGTCTTCTTTAATCGATGAAACGGTCCAAAGATTTCTCAATGCATATCCAGATAAAAAGATCGGCGTCGTCTGCGTAGATCCGTCTAAAAGAAAAACAGGCGGATCACTGTTAGGCGACAGAATTCGTATGAACTCGCTCAGTCGTCCTCGCGCTTATATGCGCTCGGTGGCCTCGAGAGGGTCGGGAAGAGAAATCGCAGAAAGTCTTCCGCAAATTCTCAATTTTATGAAGCAATTGGATTTTGATCTTTTAATCGCTGAGACAAGCGGCATTGGTCAGGGAAATATGGCTATCACAGAGGTCGCGGACATGAGTCTCTATGTGATGACTTCTGATTTTGGCGCGCAATCGCAATTAGAAAAAATCGACATGATCGATTTTGCAGATCTCGTTGCCGTGAACAAAGCGGATCGCCGAGGAGCCCAAGATGCTCTACGTGATGTGACCAAACAATATAAACGCTCACGTAAGATATTTGATCCAGAAACTCAAGTTCCAGTTTTTTTAACTCAGGCATCGCAGTTTAATGACGGTGGCGTGAATAAACTTTTCTTCAAGCTTTCGGATCTTCTCAAAGAAAAATCTGGCGACTCGTCTTGGACTTTGTCGGATGCCTATAAAAAAGCTGTTTTGTCGGCAGAAGAGCACGTCATTATTCCGGCGGAGCGACAAAATTACCTTGCGGAAATTACAAGTTCAGTTCGAGGGTACAAACTGCGAACCGAAAAGCTCGCTGAAAAAGCTTCGCAAATCGGTGCCATTCAAAAATCAGCTCCGCTCTTGGGTACCTCTTCTGAGACCGCAAATAAAGTCATTCAAACTCTAAAAGCAGATTTCACCGCCGAAGAACTGCAAAGTCTCGAAGGCTGGCAACAATTTAAAGCGCAGTACGATGGTGACGAACTTGTTTTTAAAGTCCGCGATAAAGAATTTCGTCAACCTCTCAAAAGAAAATCTCTCTCGGGTACGCCCATCAAAAGAGTTGTAGTTCCAAAACTCGCGGACTGGGGAGATCGTTTTAGATATCTAAAATTAGAAAATGTTCCAGGTGAATTTCCGTATACGGCGGGTGTGTTTCCTCTAAAGCGTGACGATGAAGATCCTAAACGTATGTTTGCAGGCGAGGGCACTCCAGAGAGAACAAATCGAAGATTTCATTATTTGTGTAAAGGCGAAAAGGCCCATCGTCTTTCGACAGCTTTTGATAGCGTTACTCTTTACGGGCAAGATCCAGACCCTCGCCCCGATATTTTTGGAAAAGTCGGAGAGAGCGGGGTTTCGATTTGCACATTGGAGGACATGAAGAAGCTCTATGCTGGTTTTGATCTCTGTGCTCCGAACACCAGTGTTTCAATGACCATTAATGGCCCCGCTCCCATGATTCTCGCGTTTTTCTTCAACACCGCAATTGATCAACAGGTTGAAAAAAAAGAAAAAGAACTTGCCAGAAAACTCTCAGAAACTGAGTGGCAACAAACAGCTGACTGGACGATGACTCAAGTTCGGGGAACAGTTCAGGCCGATATTTTAAAGGAAGACCAGGGGCAGAATACCTGTATTTTCTCAATTAATTTTGCTTTAAAAATGATGGGCGATATACAAGAGTACTTTGTGCAAAAAAATGTGCGCAATTTTTATTCTGTCAGTATTTCGGGTTATCACATAGCTGAGGCGGGCGCGAATCCGATTAGTCAGTTGGCCTTCACGCTTTCAAATGGTTTTACATTTGTTGAGTATTATCGAGCCCGCGGAATGAATGTCGATGATTTTGCTCCGAACTTGTCCTTCTTTTTTAGTAACGGTTTAGACCCTGAGTACAGCGTGCTTGGTCGAGTGGCGCGAAGAATTTGGTCGATTGCCATGAGAGATCTTTACAAGGGAAATGATCGCTCTCAAAAACTGAAGTATCATATTCAAACTTCGGGGCGCTCTCTGCATGCCCAGGAAATTGATTTTAATGATATTCGGACAACTCTTCAGGCGTTGATTGCTCTCTATGACAATTGCAACTCCTTGCATACCAATGCTTACGACGAAGCGATCACCACTCCAACAGAGGAATCTGTTCGTCGAGCGATGGCAATTCAAATGATTATCAATCGTGAGTTTGGAATGACGAAAAACGAAAACCCGACTCAAGGAGCCTATTTCATTGAAGAACTCACTGATCTTTTGGAAGAAGCCGTCCTCGAAGAGTTTATGAGAATCAATGCGCGAGGCGGAGTTTTGGGCGCCATGGAAACTCAATACCAAAGAAGTAAAATCCAAGAAGAATCCTTGTATTACGAAACATTAAAACACACCGGCGAGTTGCCGATTATTGGAGTGAATACATTTATCAATCCAAAAACGATGACCGCTGATTACGTGCCACCAAAGATTGAAATGGCGCGAGCTTCTTACGAAGAAAAAAATCAGCAGCTTTCAAGTGTTCAAAGCTATCAAAAAGCAAACGGGGATAAGGGCAGGCAAGCGCTGGAGCAATTGCAAAAAGCCGCTTTATCGGGAAAAAATATTTTCGAAGCTCTTATGTTTGCGGCGAGACACTGTTCGCTTTATCAAATGACCCAAGCTCTTTACGAAGTAGGCGGACAGTACAGACGGAATTTGTAGCTGACACCAGAGCTGCGAGTTATCGCGTCGTCCATTTTTATCTTGGAGCTACTTTTTAGTCTGACCCCAAGAGAAATTAAAAACCTGTTTTTGCGGATCAAAAGTAAAACGAGTCATTTCGTTGTTATATCGACGACTCGTTGTCATTGACTCAAGAGTGAGGTGAGAAAAATCTGATACAAATTGCGAGGAGCAAACTGAGTTTGGATTATTAAGAACACGGCTATTCCACGTCGTATCAAAGGCCGCAAATACAGATTTAGGAAAAATTTCTTTCAGGCTGGTTGCTGCGTCTCCTGATATCGATTTAAATGTAAGGTCAGAATTTCCATGGGGCATGTTTGACTGTAAAAATTGATGAGCAACCAATTGCTCACCGCTGCAGAGAAAGGAAATCATTTGCACCCACTCTGGGCGACTTTTCATGATGATATATCCATAACGATAAATCTGATGGTTTTGTAAGCTGGTCATTTTAAGCGGAGAAAGAGTGACAACACCTTGGCGGCCCTTGTTCCGAATTTGAATTTGGGAATTCCCTTGAACTTTCAACCCTTGAGCAAAGGCGGTCATTCCGGCGGTTACTAAAACCATAAATACGGTAAGTCGTAAAAACATGTCCCATCCTAAACGAGTCGAAGGGGCCTCAATGGCGCGCTTCATTTTGAGATTCTTTGCAAAGAAGGGCCCACAAAAATAGCATCGCCAACGGCAATTAAATAACAGGACAGCAGAGTCCCACTGTCAAAATTTTTGACAGTGACCGATGCCCGCCGAGCTCAATCGAATTAAGTTATTAAATTTCATATAAGCATTGGAAATTCTGAGAGTATTAGCCGATAAGTATTTCAGACTATGGGAATGAAAAAGATCATTTTTTTTACAGTGTTTTTCGAGCTTTTTGGAGTGGATTTCGCGCACTCGGGATTTGGATTTGAGAGTTGCAGACTCAGAAAAGACCAGATGAGTGCGATATCTGATGATGCAAAGTTAACCCTAGCCAGAACGGAATCCCCAAACCTAGCCGCTCTTCAGAGCTACGCTTCAGATCCACGGGTAAGAAAAATGATGGATTTTGCGATCGAGAAGGCAGCTGGAAAAACCCGATATGGAGGGTATTGTTTACCTGCCGTCATGGAAGCCGGAATTCACGCCGGTCTTATTTCTAGATGGGGGGCCTCCCCTGACAAAGTGGATTACTATGCCAAAGGCGCAATTCCCCATTTGCCGGGTTTTAAGAATATTTTTGTGCCAGGTATGACAGAAGAGAGGGCTCCCGTTGGCGTGATTTTGGTCTATCGCGGAGGCGATGACTGCAACAAAAATAAGGGTTACGAGATCACAAAAAATGGATGTGGGCATATAGATATTAAGACGGACCATCCCACCTGCAAGTATGTGAGTGACTTCTGTTCTCCGAAACCAGTTCAAAGTAAAGGTGCACCGTACGAATTAATAGGAATCATGGTTCCCAAAACTGGCGATGCTTAGAAACTGGTCCTGTTGAGTGTGGAGAAGCGCATCCAACAAGTGCGCGTTTTTTTGTTCAAAGCTAAAATTCGTGAAGTTATTCACTAAATAAAGTTATCAGTTCTGAAGGCTTTTTATTTTTTAAGTTCTGACGGTCACGAAGACCGCCAGAAGCGAGGGTCCGGGAGCAAAGCTCTGGTGGCCAGGAAGGCCTTTCTCTGACGCGCTTACGAATTGGAAGGATAATTTTGTATTTTTGAAGTTTTAAATTTTTGTAAGTAAGCCGAGCGCAAAGGCCTGAT
>JBFWYS010000287.1:0-5320 GCA_050186175.1 Pseudobdellovibrionaceae bacterium | reverse complement strand
ATGTTCTGACTGTTGCACAAAATCTAAAAGCTATCATGCAGAGAACATCGTCCTATTTAACCTATATAAATGCTTTTCCTTCTTAAGAAAAAAATATCGCGAGCCCAAGTCTGGTCGTAACACCCGTTGAAGAGCTGAATACTTTAAAAATTACCGCACCAACTCAAGCCGAGCTTCGCTCTTTTATCGAGGCGGGCGCAACAAAAAATTATTTTAAGAAAGCCAGCTCATTGCCTCTTGAGGGGTTAATTGAAGGTAGCAATTATTTTACCAATAGCCTCTCCGGCCCTCTTGTGTGTGATGGAGATTTGGTTCTCGATAAACCTCTCCTTCTATCGAATCTAAAATTAAAAACCAAAGAGGGATGCCGTATTTATTCGACGAAGCCAATCTTTGTCGAAGGACGATTCTTGAGCGGAGACTCTGCAATTCAGTACATTGACGCCGATGGAACTGATCGCACCAGTCTTCAGTTGTCTTCGTCCATGCTCGTTGGTTTTGGGTTCGGATACTGTGGCGCTGGCGCAAGCACTCTCACTCTTAGAGACGGGAATGGTTTTGACTACAAACCTTTTATGCCTTTTATGGCCGCAGTTCGCAGAGAAGATGGATCTACGCCTACGGATGCCGGAGATTGCCAACGAAAAGCAGCTCCAAGTACAGATGCTGCACGCGTGATTCACCTTTCCCGTGTTCTAGCAAATGCACCTCGCGTCGACTCTCGATACACCGGCGATTTTAAAGGAGCCATCATCGCAACAGAATCGCTCTTTGCACTCGGAAGATTTCGCTTTACGTACGACCCAGTTTTTAACAATGTAACGGTCTTACCAATTTTGAAGCCATATCAATTTTTCGAAGCCGCGAAGTAAGATTACTTTTTGGCCACCTTTTCCTCTTTAAGAATAAACTTAGCAAATAAAAAGACAATGAAGGCCACAATTAAAAAGTCTATTAAAGCTCCGACAACTTTTCCATAGAAAATTCCGTTGTAGCTGAGCTTGCGAATGTCATCCACAGCCGCCGCTCGAAGAGCCGGCTGAAAAAACAAAGGCATTAAAAGATCATTTACGATCGAAGTAATAAATTCGTTGAGCTTACCTCCGATAATAACGGCGATAGCAAGGCCGATAATTCCATACGTCTTCAAAAAATCAATAAACTCTCTACCCACAATACACTCCTCACTGTTTTCGAATCATCAGAGAATAGATTTTCTTTGCCAACAAAAAATTTATTTATACAGATAACATCACCCAAACTAAGAATTACCAACGGAACCTGATCTTCGCCCACCGCAGCGGATTCGGTCCTTATTCTATATCTCTGCTTTCGGCCGCTTTGGTTGAATCCCGATTTGCAAAGCAAATTGGGATTGTCGTCCGAAAACAAAGCGCACTATGAAATACATTTCTCTAAGGAGGACGAAGTGAAGCCCAGGCAAGGCTCCCCGCTCACTCAGCTAACTCGATTTAAAATGTAATAACGCAAAGTATAAGTAAAAATGCAAATCTCTTTATGGGTGTTATAAGTGGTCCTTATTCGACTCCATCAGATTGAACGTAGTGAATCTAAGGCGGTGCCATTCCGCCACACCACTTACGGAAAACCGCGGCAACAAAATATTTTCGATTTGACGCAAAAAAAGGGTTGCAATTTGGAACCATTGGTTCGACTTTTGGTGCCACTTTAAAACCTTCACCGGGGGAGATATGAACATGTTAGTTCGAATCGCAGCAAGGATGAGTTTGGTTCTCGCTTCTTTAATAGTGTCAGTGGCGGCTTTGGGAGCCGATGCAAGATTCATCGTTATGATGGACTCTTCAGCTAGCTTTCAAAAAGCAGCTAATGCAACTTTCGTTAAACAATCTAACGGAACTATGGTTGCAAGAGCTAATGGCTTCTTGGGAACAAGTGTTCGTCCGCAAGCAGTTCTCAGAACTCTAAAAATGTTTGTTGTTGCAGGTGATGAATCACAAGCCATCGCTCTTCGTGCAAAACCAGGCGTTGCTCTTGTAGAAAAAGAACGATTCTTCAAAGCTCCACGCCCGGTTCCAATGTACGGAACATTCTCGCCATTTAATGTAACTCCTATTGCAAGACCAACAAATACAACTCCTGCGATGCCTTGGGGAATTAAGGCAGTTCGCGCTCCTGAAGCATGGGCTGCTTCTACTAGAGGCGAAGGCGCAAGAGTTCTTGTTCTTGATACAGGTCTTGATAAAGATCACCCAGCGATTCCTGCTTCACGTGTTGAAGAAGGTCGCGACTTCGTAGGTGACAATCTTTCTCCATATCCTTACTTGGATCAAGTTGGTCACGGAACACACGTTGCCGGAACTATCTTGGCTGAATCTATGGATACAGGCTTCGTGGGTGTTGCACCAAAAGCAACTCTTCTTGCAGGCCGCGTTTGTAACACAGACGGATGCTCAACTCTTTCGATCATCGCAGGTATTAACTGGGGTATCGAAAAGAAAGTTGGAGTTATCAATATGTCTCTGGGAGGGCCTTTCCCTTCTTCTGCACAGAAACGTGCAGTTGAAGCAGCTGATGCCGCTAACATCGTGGTCGTCGCTGCTTCTGGAAACGATGGAAATGGCAGCGTTGGTTACCCGGCAGGCTTCCCAACTGTAATCGCAGTCGGAGCCGTAGATGTAAACTTGAACAAAGCTGACTTCTCTCAGTGGGGACCTGAACTTGATGTTGTTGCACCAGGTGTTGACGTTGTTTCTTCTGTCCCTGTTGGAACAGGCCGCGAGACAGCCGTTCAAATCACTGTTAACGGAAAAACTGAGCTAACTCCAAGCGCAGGCATGGTTGGATCTCCTGAAATGCCAAACGGAATGACAAATTCATTGGTGTTCTGCGGCCTTGGAAAAGCAGACCAGTTCCCAACATCTGTTAAGGGAAAATTTGCTTTGATTTCTCGTGGCGAAATCACTTTCGCAGAAAAAGTTAAAAACGCGATCGCTGCAGGTGCTGCAGGCGCAGTTATCTACAACAATGCTCCAGGCCTTCTTTCTGGTTCATTGTCTGAAGATGGATCTGAAGTTGCAGTTCCGGCTGTAATGATAACCCAAGTTACAGGAAACGCTTTAAAAGCAGTTCTTGAAACCAACGGCGCTGCAGAAGCAACAATCCAGTCTTTCAGAACTGACTATGCCTCTTTCCAGGGAACATCAATGGCATCTCCACACACTGCGGGTGTTGTTGCTTTGATCCGTTCTGCAAACGAGAACTTAACTCCAGCACAAGTGCGAGAAATCTTGATGACAACGACTTCTCCACTTCAAGGTCCTAACGATGAAAATCAATGGGGTAAGGGCCTTGTAAACGCAGAAGCTGCGGTTCAAAAAGCTGCATCAATGAGATAGTTTAAACCACGTCGAAAGACGGTGGGCTCGAGGGAGGAAAGGCAGATCGAAAGATCTGCCTTTTTTATTTCTGCAAAAGGTGGTGTTGAAAAAGATGTTCCTTGCACTGTCGCTCGCAAAATAAATTTAGAGTCGGATCTTAAAGCTTATTCGCGCCGCCTATCCCAGCGGCGTCTTCGTTTTTACACTCCCATAAAGGCGACAGGTTGAAACAATTGTTAAATTTATTTTACAATGACTTCCGCTGACTCAACTAGTTTGCCTTCGACGAAAAGGTCTATTTGGTGCCTTCCGGGGATTGGCGTCCACAGAGTATCTTGAGAGTTGACAGCTAGTTTCTTGTCGCCAATTTGCCAGTGATACCTTCGGTGATTTGGCACTTCGGCTAAAAGCGGAACTTTTTGGTTCTTAGCTGGAATTTCTCTGTCTATCGCCATAATCATTCCGCTTGGAGGGTAGAGAATTCTTGCTCCCGGATACTGCTGTGGAGTTGTTTTGACTTCACTCGCATTTTCACCTTCTGCATCTTCGGCTGCTAGGTGTCTGGTGCCTTCTTTGCGATTCTCGTGAAGCCATGTTATCACTCTTTGCCAAATTGGGCCGGCGCCCGTAACTCCTAAAACATTCCACATTGGCTCGCCATTAAAGTTTCCGACCCATACACCAACTGTGTAATCTTCGGTGTAACCAAGACACCAATTGTCTCGCATGTCTTTGCTTGTCCCGGTCTTTACCGCAGATGGAAATGGAGTACTTAAAGGGCTATCGAGACCGAAGGTTATGGCTCGCGAAGTATTTGAAGAAAGAATTTTATTAATTTTTTTCGCAGTCTCTTCAGAAAAAACACTCTCTTTTTTCAGCGCCTCATCCTCTTGCCTTGGAGTCAGAGTTAGTTCCGAGTAAATGCCGTGATTTGCGAAAGTGCGGTAGGCGTTTGTTAGGCTCCACAAACTCACATCTGCGACACCCAATGCGAAAGCACTTCCATAGTACTCGGGTTCTTTCAAAACAAAATCCAAACTTTTGAATGTATCAAATACCTGATCTTCTCCTAACATCTGATAAACTCGTACTGCTGGTGTATTGAGACTTGCAGCCAAAGCCTGATGAACTTTGACCCAGCCACGAAAATTTTTATCATGATTTTGCGGACGATAAACACCATTTTTAAAAACAATTTCGACGGCGCTGTCCTCGATCCAAGAATCGGGTTCTATGATACGATTTTCAAAAGCCAACCCATAAAGAAACGGCTTTAGCGTTGATCCTGCTTGTCTCAAAGATCGAACTCCATCAACCTGCGAAGACTTTGATAGCGGCCCCGTGCTCCCAACATAGGCTCGGACTTCGCCGGTTTTATTATGAATCACCAAAACGGCTGCATCTTCGACATTTCTCTGAGTGAGCTGCGAAATCTGTTCAGTCACAACACCTATGACCATCTTTTGAAGTTCACTGTCCAGAGTCGACTGCATGAAAGTCGCTTCAGGATTTTCTTTTATGAGAATCCGAGTTAAATGAGACGCCCAGTTGGCTCCTTGCGGAACTGAATATTTATTTTCAAGTGTCCTCGCCAAATCTTGTATGTCTCCGCAAGTAGTGACGCCTAAGAGTAAACAGGCTCTCTCACTTACTCTTTGAGGCTCCGCTTGCGGAGAGCGAATGAGTGCCGATAAAATTGCCGACTCAGAATCGTTTAGACCCACAGGTTCCTTATGGAAGAGACCAAGGCTCGCAGCTCTTAAACCTTGGAGCTCTCCTCGAAAATACGTCAGATTCAGGTATGCTTCTAAGATTTCGTCCTTCGACCAACTTGTTTCAAGCTTATGTGCAAAAATAATTTGCCGAATTTTTCCAAACTGTCCCGAATATAAATCGTTCTTTGAAGAAAGAAGCTTCGCCATTTGCATGGTAATTGTACTCCCACCACGCGGAGAAGATAA
>JBFWYS010000286.1:0-5322 GCA_050186175.1 Pseudobdellovibrionaceae bacterium | reverse complement strand
ATCACAAAGCCGGTGAATTTCTACGATTGCGACGACTGTTTCTTGGAATCTTAATAATATTGTCAAAACCTTTAGCAAAAAAAATAGAATTCTAGAATTGGTGATTAGTCGATCTCATGAAATCTGCAAAAAACCATTTTTCCTGTGAGGAGGTAGTCCGCAAGTTGTTGCTCTTTGCGGTGATACTTCGTGACATATCCCAAAGTGCATTTTCCATTTTCAGGGTTAAAGTGAGTGCACTCTTCGCAAGAGCTACGCATCTCATATTTCAAAAAATCCGCTGGATTTACCGTATCGGCCTTAATAGAGATTCCAAGTCTTTTGGGAGTGGGCGTCGGCTTCTGTCTAGGTTTTATACAGTCGTTTTTGTGATGCGTGTTAGCGGCGTTTTTATATTCTGACATAGGCATCCTTGGGCATTGACTTTTAAAAATAGAGTCTCATCTTTAATATTAGATACTCGGAGGGTCAATGGCGAACGACATCGAAAAAATGACACGAAAAAGCCAAGAGGCAATGCAATCGGCAGCTAGCCTCGCGGAAAAACGAGGAAATCCTTCGGTGGAGCCAGAGCATTTGCTCAAGGCCCTAATTGACCAATCCGAAGGAATCGTCCCTCGGCTTTTGGAAAAAACCCGAGTTCAAACTAAAGCCTTTGTTGCGGATCTCGATAGTAAAATCGAAAAATTGCCAACAGTCTCGGGGGCTGCCTCTCGTTCTACGGCAAGCAGCCGGTTAATAAAAATATTTAAGGGCGCTGAGACTGAGGCCAATGAGATGGGCGATAGTTACATCAGCACCGAGCACTTTTTCATCACGATGCTTCGTGGAGGAGATTCGGATCTCGCAGCATTATTTAAAAAACACGGTGTGCAACTTCAAAATATTCTGACCGCGCTTAACGAAGTCCGTGGAAACCAAAAAGTAACAGATGATGACCCTGAAAATAAATACGAAGTTCTAAAAAAATATGGCCGTGACCTGACCGCTTTGGCTGCAGAAGGAAAATTAGACCCTGTTATTGGTCGCGATGAAGAAATTCGTCGCGTTGTTCAGGTCCTTTCTCGAAGAACGAAAAACAATCCTGTCTTAATCGGCGAGCCCGGAGTGGGTAAGACGGCCATCGCCGAAGGTCTTGCTTTAAGAATTGTTAATAAAGATATTCCAGAAACTTTAATCGATAAAAAGATTATGGCACTTGATATGGGAGCTTTGATCGCAGGAGCTAAGTACCGCGGCGAATTCGAAGATCGTCTTAAGGCTGTGATCAAAGAGGTTACGGCCAGCGAAGGCGAAATTATTTTGTTTATCGACGAGCTTCACACACTCGTAGGAGCCGGCAAAGGTGAAGGTGCAATGGATGCCGGTCAATTATTGAAACCGGCTCTCGCGCGTGGTGAACTGCGATGTATCGGAGCCACGACTCTTGATGAATACCGAAAATATATCGAAAAAGACGCCGCTCTTGAGCGCCGTTTTCAAACGGTGCTTGTTGCGGAGCCTTCTGTAGAAGATGCAATTACCATTATGCGTGGTCTTAAAGAAAAATACGAGGTGCATCACGGTGTTCGCATTCAAGATGCGGCATTAGTTGCTGCAGTTAAACTTTCTCATCGCTATATTACCTCTCGCTTTTTGCCAGACAAAGCCATCGACTTAATCGACGAAGCTGCGAGTAAGATGTCGATCGAAATCGGCAGCGTGCCTGAGGAGATCGATGAGCTGCAAAGAAAAGCGATGCAATTGCGAGTTGAGCAAGAGGCTTTGAAAAAAGAAAAAGATCCAGGCGCCAAAGATCGCCTGGCGAAAATCGATCCTGAACTCAAAGATCTTCAAGCCAAGATTCAAACTTTGCGTGAGCAGTGGGAATTTGAAAAGGGTGGCATCGAAAAAATTAAGAATCTCAAATCAGACATTGAAACTGTCCAAAATGAAATCGCGAAGGCCGAAAGACTTTCCGATTTCGGAAAAGTGGCTGAACTTAAATATGGAAAACTACCCGAATTCGAAAAACAATTAAAAGCCCTTGAAGAGCGGTCTTCGAACAACACAAGTACCGAGAGAATGCTGAAAGAAGAAGTATCTCCAGAGGACGTCGCTGAAGTCGTAGCAAAATGGACAGGTGTTCCTGTTTCAAAAATGCTCGAGAGCGAAACTCAAAAGCTTCTTAAAATGGAAGACTTCATGAGACAAAGAGTTGTGGGTCAGGATCACGCTCTTTCTGTCGTCGCAGATGCAATTCGCAGAGCTCGTGCAGAGATTTCGGATCCAAGAAAGCCAATTGGTTCATTTATTTTCCTAGGTCCAACAGGAGTCGGAAAAACAGAAACCGTAAAAGCATTGGCTGAATTTTTATTTGATGATGAACAAGCCATCGTACGGATTGATATGAGCGAATACATGGAGAAACATTCTGTTTCTAGATTGATCGGCGCACCTCCAGGATACGTTGGCTACGAAGAGGGTGGGCAATTAACAGAAGCGGTTCGCCGAAGACCTTATAGCGTCGTGCTTCTCGACGAAATCGAAAAGGCGCACGCGGATGTTTTTAATACATTGTTGCAGGTTCTTGACGAGGGTCGTCTGACCGATAGTCAGGGGCGCACAGTGGATTTTAAAAACACCGTTGTTATCATGACGTCAAATCTAGGAGCACATGCGCTCATGGATTCAGGGCTTTCTGATAAAGAAAAAGAAAAGGCGATCCAAGAAGCACTTCGAGGTCATTTTAGACCGGAGTTTCTAAACCGCATTGATGAAACGGTTATCTTCAAGCCGCTTGCTAAAGAACAAATCAAAGATATTGTTCGTATCCAATTAGTTGATGTAGAAAAACGTCTCGAAGAGAAGAAAATAACAATGAATGTTTCGGATGCTGCTCTTGAATACTTAGGGAACCGGGGATTTGATCCTCTGTTTGGGGCAAGACCTCTTAAGAGAGTGGTGCAGAGTGAACTTCTCAACGTGATTGCAAAGAAAATTATCTCAGGTGAGTTTAAAGCCGGAACAAAGATCTCTGTCGACGCTAAAAATGGATCTCTTGTGATTTCCTGATTTACGCTAATGGCTATTGGCCTACTTTATTTGCCATTTTCCTTTTCAGCGGCGAAGATGACTCCCTGATTCTCAGGGAGTCATTTAGATGAAATGCATTAAGAATGTAGTTTTTGATTTGGGAAATGTGTTAATCAGATGGGACCCGCGAAATCTTTATCGAAAGATTTTTTCGGATCCAAAAGAAATGGAATTGTTTTTAACCACGGTTTGCACTGCAAACTGGAACGAATCCACTGACTATGCACGAAGTTTCGATGATGCAATCGCAGAAATTTTACCACGATACCCGCATTACGAGCGACAGATTCTCGATTATAAAACAAGATGGGAAGAAATGCTCGGCGGACAAATTGATGAGACGGCAGAGATTCTGATGACTCTTAAACGGAGAGGGACCTACCGATTGTTTGCCCTCAGTAATTGGTCAAAAGAAACTTTCCCAATTGCCCAACAAAAATTTACATTTTTAAAAGAGTTTGATGGGCTCGTGGTTTCTGGATATGTCGGAATGATGAAGCCGGATCCGCTTATTTTTAAACATTTATGTGAAGCTCATGGACTGGTTCCTGAGGAATCTTTTTTCATTGACGACGTTCAGAAGAATATTGAGGCTGCAGCTGGGCTTGGTTTTCAAACACATCATTTTCATAATCCTGCGAGACTTCGTGCGGATTTGATTGAGCGCGGCGTTTTGTCGTAACAAGTTTTCTTTGGGTGTGCGAAGTGCACCTCGTCCATGAATTAGGACGTCAATCTCGCTGAACAATAATTAAACGATCTTTCAAACTTCAGAATCTTTTCGAGTTTTACTCTTTTCAATTTCTGCAGAAACCGCTCACAGCTTTGACAACCGCTCATATTTTTTCATTTGGACATTTCGGAGAAACTGCAAAAAATTCGTCAACTTAGAATTTCTCATTTTAAAACACTTCGCAAATACCAAAATCAAATCCACCACTTGCCGCCCACCTGGACCTCACCGCGAAATCACTCCACTTTTTCGTGCGAAAGCCGATCCTTAGGTCGGGTCGAGTTGGATTTTGGTCCAGAACACAGGAGGAAACTGTGGGAAATAAAAAAGTCAGCAACGCGAGTACGACATTATTAAAAGTTTCAGCACTTGTTGCAGTTGCATTTTCCATGATGGGAAATAAAGGTTGTGAGCAAAAGCCACCACCAGAAGGACCGCGCACAACTCTCCGAGAGAGAATCATGTTTGAGCAAATCACCTCGAACCCTGTAAACCTTGGGCAGGGCGGACAATTCGATTTTGGATTTGTTGCTAACGCTCAAATGTATACAACTCTTCAAAACTCAAATCGCTTTTCTATTTTCTATGGGTCGGCCAACACAGTTGCGCAAAGTAACAGCCGACGTGCCCTTCCCGACGAGGAGCTGTTCGGGACATGGGCTTTCGAAGCTGGCTATGCACCAATGGCTACTTATTCGGAAGTTCAAAAATGCTTGTTGAATAGAACACAAGTTGTAGTCCGCGGAGCAATCCGCAGTTTCGAAGCCTCTACAGGTGGTGGAATTGGAATTGGTTTCGGACCAAACTTCGGATTAAAACTACCAATCAGCTTAGGCCTTAAAATTAAAAAAGCAAATTTAGATGTAGGACTTGAAGCATACAGTCCCTTTACAAGTCACCAGATTGCAACAGGCGAAGCAATTGGAAAGCAAACAGAAACAAACCTAGATTTCTCAATCGATCTCGGTGGAATTACTTTGGGCCCTTCCTACTGGTTTAAAACTCCACTCGCAGAAGTTACTAGAAATGCTTTCTACATGGCTCTTCAGAATTTAATCAAGAACATGGATAACGTCGGTCACAAATGGTCAAGCTTCGTAGTTGCAGATCACGACACTCATGTCGTTGTACAGGGTGGAAAAGACGTAAACATGAAAGTGGGCGACGTTCTCGAAATTTGGAAACGTGACTACTATCAAATGGGCGATGGTTGCGAAAACATCGATTCAGTGAACAAATTCAACGAACCAGTGGCAGTGATTCAGATCGAAACTATCGGAGACACCATTTCTCGAGGGCGCGTGACTCAACAAACTGATTTCCGCGTAGACACAGGCGACGTGGTTCAAATTCGCTCTCTCGCCGCCGACATCGGCACCACCCAACCAGGTCATCCGTAAAATATCCGCTTTATTTTGTAAGTTTTCTACGCGTGGGTGAGTGTTCGCTCAGGATCGAGATGAGCGAACATATCTTATCCAGGTGTCTTGTTTTTTAGGGGAATTTTTGAGAGT
>JBFWYS010000285.1:0-5336 GCA_050186175.1 Pseudobdellovibrionaceae bacterium | reverse complement strand
GCTTATAGACTTAAATTTTATATGGCCGACGAGGCGGGGCTCGCAGAACTCGCGACATCTGATAAGTGGCAAGTGCGCATGACCGAAGAGCGTACCGAAGTTTATTTTGGAAACGAAAACGTAACTGACAATATCAACGCCGAAGAAGTGGGAAGTCTTGCCAGCAAAATTTCTCATTATCCACTCGTGCGCAAAGCTCTTTTGGGCGCGCAAAGAAAATGTCAGGATATTTCTCAAGGATTAGTAGCAGAAGGCCGCGATTGCGGAACCGTGGTTTTTCCGGGGGCTCCTGCAAAAATTTATCTCACTGCTCGTAGCGAAAGCCGCGCTGAACGTCGTGCAAAAGAGCACAATGCTTCTGCTGAAGCGATTCGTGAGGCGCAAACTCAACGTGATTTGCAAGATACAACTCGTAAAGCAGCACCATTACAGATTCCTGAGAACGCGTTGGTTGTTGATACAAGTGAATTGTCTCTCAATGAAGTGGTTGATTTGGTTGAGCAGCACGTAAGAAAAGCGATTCCTCAAGCAACCTCTCCTCGAAGTTAAAAAAGGGGCCACTTCCAGGCACCTTTTTATTTACATTCAATTTTATTGTTTTTAATTTGTTCGGGGAGCTCCCGATTTAGAATCTCTACGCGCTCTTCGCGGCTAAGCCCATACCAATTCGCACCAGAGTCTCCGACCCTGGCATCTTGATAAGTTTGGACAATCGTAGTTGGAAAGTACTGCTTCAATTTAGCAAGATCAATTTGCGGGCGCGCCGTTTGTAGAAGAGTCTGCATCATTGAATGAAAATCTGTCTCGTAGATTTTCATTTTTGCTGGGCAGCTTTTTAATTCAAGAACTTTGAGTCCAGTCTCGTCGGTCATCAAACCGTTTAGAGGATAATTTTTGAGAGTAAACCCTTCTTCCATGATTCCTAAGTTGTGACCGATTTCGTGAGCTAATAATTCGTGTCGAGCAAACATCGGATCCCAAAGGGCGGGCGAGATAAAATCGGGGTTTGGTGTTGGTGTCACAATGATTTTCAATTCCTTTGAGCGCCGATTAGGCAAACCCTCATTTAAAGCGTCGTCGATTCCGTCAAACCCATCGAGACCGCTTTCTAGAGTTTCTTTATCCAACACGACCGTCTCATCTTTTAAAAACTTAGGAGCGATTTTAGGAGTTAAGTAAGGCGAGTCGTAGACAGACTCGATACCCTTAACCAGTTCGAGAATTTTTGCTTTGAGGGGCGGAATATCTTCAATACTCTTTGCGCCGGGTTTGTAAAACTCTTGGGGCGGTGGTGCGGGAAATCGGGTTCTTTTTGAGGCTTCTTCGGCAGAAATATTGCCAAAGAGAATTCCTCCAGCGAACAGAATGGGGAGAGAAATATGGTAACGCCCTTTTTCAAAACGGATTTTACCTTCTCCGCCGCCAGCGTTAATAGAGTATTCTTTTCCTTCAATCAATGGACTTGGCTGGGCCGCTGCGAGTGTCGCAAATAAACAAAGACCCAGGTTGAGAGCGACTCGTATCACAGAATCCTCACAGTTTTATTTTTTAAATCCGCAATAAACAACATCTCCCGTTTTTGCGGTAATTTTAGCAATCTTGAGCATTCCATCAAACCGATTCGGAACAAATGCTTTTCTAGCTTGCAAAGTTCCTACTGCAGCATTGGGTTTAGCAGCGGAGAAAAATTCTAGATTGAATTCAGACTCATCGACTGAACCCGTTGCAACAAACTTTTCTTCGATGTAATCGACAGATCCTCGTTTTA
This sequence comes from Pseudobdellovibrionaceae bacterium, assembly GCA_050186175.1. Classification (GTDB taxonomy): domain Bacteria; phylum Bdellovibrionota; class Bdellovibrionia; order Bdellovibrionales; family Bdellovibrionaceae; genus JBFWYS01. Next base: position 3,568 of record JBFWYS010000285.1, on the reverse strand, counting down.
AATAGCCGACAGCCACTTGAAATGACTTATCTTCGGATTTGCTCATACTAATTTTAAGGGCGGGAGTCTGGTTACCTCTGAGAGAAAAACACTCAAGAGTGTTTGCAAAAGCGGAGTTTACGAAAGCAAGGGTCATAAAAAAGAATAACGATTTCATCTCATCTTCCTTGTGAGGGGTTTGCAAAGGGAACATGCAAGAGCCATGCACGGGGAGGGCGGACACAGACCCAGCTATTGGCATGTTAATGGCAAACCCTATTTAAATTCGATCCTACCGAAGGAATTATCGCTATTAGGCGGATCTAAAAGCTTTTTGTGTGACAGGTGTCTAATTGTTGTTCAGGAGGAACAGTGTGAAGGCGATTTATAAACCAATTTCCGCAGTTTTGCCGGGCCTCTTTTTCATGTGTATCGGTCAATACGCCAGTGCAGGTTATTGCCGGGATCTGTATACTCAATCGAGAGCGGCTTCTAAGTCAGTGATTAAAGTTTCGGGAGCAACAAAATATGAGTCTGCGGATCTTCGAAAACTTATTCCAGAAATGCATGAAAATGAATTGCAACATTTTCGTGAGCCACCTCGATTGGAGATTCGTCTTCACGGTCAAATAACTGGTTTTTTCCCCGCTGAAGGCCAACTCGCTCTGGAAACTCAAGCGGTTCCTATTTCAAAAAGTTCGCGCGGGCTAAATCCTTTGCTTAACCATGAGTATGGACATGTCGTATTTTACGAGAACTTTTCAAATTTTTCGCACGAGTGGAAATGGGTCATGAGTGATTACGCAGTAAAGGGGCGCATGAAGTCTCCTAATAAAGCTGCAAATTACAAAGTCTTCGCTGAATTAGATCACATATCTGAGTCTTACCAGGAGTTCTTTTCTGATCTCGTAACGGCCGTTCGAAGCGGAAACCCTGAAGTTATTAGAGACGCTCTCAACGAGGCCGGCCTTTTGAGTCCGTTCAATGAGAACCGATCCTTTTTAAAAAAGATACCGATAGAAAATTGGAACGAAGAAGATCCGCATCGAGCCCTGGCCCCTCTTTACAGTCATGTTTGGGAAGTCTACACCTCTCGAGAGCGAACGAATCAACAGAAAGCCGATTTTTTATGGGAGATCTTCGAAATCATCGGAGAAGAAATACTTGATAGGCATAAAAACGGCCTCATGGTCATGCCTCCTGCAGAAATGAATAGGCGTTTTCTTGAACGCCTTGAACTTAGAATGGCTGGTCCGCGGTGAGCGGTTGTTAAGAGGTCCAGGTCTCTATTGACCGGGACGCTGCGCAAGGGCGTTCTCCTCGATTTTAAGCGGGACCCGCACTAGATTTGGGTCGGTTTTAGGGATTCTTAATTGCCCCAAGAGGCCCCGAGGTTTGTCTCTCAAAACCCATCAAAAAATGGATGTAAAATTCTGCTCACTAAAGGGCAAAATCTTTTGACTTATAAAACGCCTCGTCTATAAAAGATTACTCATCTCACTCTCAGCACAAGAGTAAGTGAACAATCGCTCCTACAAAATCCGGAGTTTCCGCGTACGCGTCGAGAAGCCCGTTAAAGTTTGTAGGCATGCAGGAGGTATTTTTTGAACACTACTAAAACCCTTAACAAGGCTCAACAAGAGCGCCAAAAAGTAATGGCAATGTTGGATCAAGCTGATGAAGCAGTTCCGGCAAATCCAGGTTTAGATTCAGGAGCTAGAAACAGCGGCTTCGAAGAACTTTTTGCGAACTCATTGAAAGAGCAAGACTTCAAAGTCGGTGATGTCGTAACCGGAACAGTCGTAGAAGTGCAAAGCGATTACGTTCTTGTTGATATCAACTACAAATCTGAAGGTCTTATTCCAATTGGCGAATTCAGAATCGTCGACGGCCGCAGAGATGTTAGCCCTGGAAACACAGTTGAAGTCTACATTGACCGTGTTGAAAACGAAAACGGCATGGTTGTCTTGTCTAAAGAAAAAGCGGACATGCTTAGAGCATGGAACGATATTTCTAAAATCCACGAAAATGGCGAAGTTATCGAAGGAACAATCGTTGCTAAAGTTAAAGGCGGCTTAAGCGTTGATATCGGCGTTAAAGCATTCTTACCAGGCAGCCAAATTGATCTACGTCCAGTTCGTAACATGGACGGATACATCGGTAAAAAATATCGATTCAAAGTTATCAAGTTCAACAAAAAACGTGGCAACATCGTTTTGTCTCGCAGAGAGCTTCTTGAAGAAGAACGCGTGAGCATGCGTGAGCAAACTCTCGATGCAATGAAAGAGGGTTCAATCGTTACTGGATCCGTTAAAAACATCACCGATTACGGTGCGTTTATTGATTTGGGCGGTATGGATGGACTTCTCCACATTACAGACATGAGCTGGGGCCGCGTAAAGCACCCATCAGAAAACTTAAAAGTGGGCGACGAAATCCAAGTCAAAGTTTTGAAATACGACCAAGAAAAAGAGCGTGTTTCTTTGGGCATGAAGCAATTGCAAGCTGACCCTTGGGAAGGCATCACAGCTAAGTACACTGCTGGAACAAAACTTTCTGGAAAAGTAGTGATGCTTGCTGAGTTCGGTGCATTCATCGAGTTAGGTGATGGTATCGAAGGATTGGTTCACGTTTCTGAAATGAGTTGGACTAAGCGAGTGAAGCACCCATCACAAATCGTGAATGTGGGCGACTCTGTGAACGTAGTTGTGTTGGGAGTTGATCCTAACGAACGTCGTATCAGCTTGGGCATGAAACAACTTGAAACTAATCCATGGGTTTCTTTGAAAGAAGCATACGGCCCAGGAACAATCATCGAAGGCGAAGTGAAATCAGTAACTGACTTCGGTATTTTCGTAGGCGTAGAAGAAGGAATCGACGGTCTCGTCCACATTTCTGACTTCTCATGGACTAAGCGAGTAAACCACCCATCTGAAATGTTCCAAAAAGGATCAAAAGTAAGAGCGGTTGTATTGGGCGTTGATATCGAAAACGAGAGATTCTCATTAGGTATCAAACAGCTCGAGAATGATCCATGGGCAAACATCGAAAACAAATACTCTGTTGGATCTCAACACGACGTTAAAGTTGTTAAAACAGCAGACTTCGGCGTGTTCGTAGAGCTTGAGTCAGATATCGAAGGATTAATTCACATTTCTGAATTAACGACTGAAAGAATTAACACTCCAGAAGACTTTATTAAAGTTGGTGGAACAGTTAAAGCTGAAGTTATCATGATCGATAAAGACGCTCGTAAGATTGGTTTGTCATCGAAGCTGGTTAAGCTTCGTGAACAGAAGGCTGATGTTGATGACTATGTGAAGAAAGCTACGGCTACTTCTAAGACATCACTCGGTGATTTGTTCGCGGATCAGTTGAAGGCTATGGATACTACTAAGAAGCAGTAAACTCTTCTTTGTATAAGTAGATTTTGTGGACCCCCGGTGTGATGAACCGGGGGTTTTTTGTTTGTGCGCCCGGCAGGGCGCTTTTACTTAGAGGTGAAAGTCCTCCACAGACCCGATCAGGGGAACTGTTAGCTTAAGGGCAAGGGTGTCTGGAGTGATCCAGAATCTGAAGGAAGCCACAG
>JBFWYS010000284.1:0-5345 GCA_050186175.1 Pseudobdellovibrionaceae bacterium | reverse complement strand
TCTTTGTAAACTTCGTCGACAAGCGGCTTTGAAATAGCGATCCGTTTAATTTTTGTTCCGGGAATATAATCGTGATGAAAAATATGAATGGAAACGTTACTCTTTTTTCTCTTTTTTGGATTAAGATATAAATAAGACTCGACGTGAATTCCCTTGCGATCCTCATTAAGCCAATGTTTTTTCGTTACATGAAAAGTAATGGCCTCTGGATTTTTAGAAGGAAAGGGATGAACTGAAGTCTGCCAGCGACCTTCCTTAAACCACTTCTGAGAGGAGAGTTTTTTTTCAACGGTTTTAAAAAACTTTGTTACCTCTTCGATAGATTTTTCCACTTCTTAAAGTTCCTTATTCTTATCGTCCCAGATCTTTGGCTCCCACAATTCGACTTTGTTGCCGTCGGGATCGATGACCCAAGCAAATTTTCCATTTTCATGAGACTCGGGATCCTTATGAAGCTCAACACCATTTTTTTTAAGTTGGGCAATCATCTCGATCATATTGTCGATGCGGTAGTTAATCATAAAAGATGAGTGACTTGGGCTAAACCATTCGCTGTCTTTTTTGGCCAAATGCCAAACCGTTAGACCTTTATCTTCCGCCCTGTCCTCGGGCCAGTTAATAACGGCTCCGCCCCAGTCTTGAAGAGAGATGCCGAGATTTTTGCTATACCATTCTGCGAGCTCTTTGTTGTCGTTCTGCGCTTTAAAGAAAACTCCACCGATACCCGTGACTCGAGCCATTAAAACCTCACTTTTGCAGTTTTTTTAGCTCCTCGAATTCGCCCTGTCGATCAAAAGATTCGCCGCCGCGTTTCAGATTAAACTGCGATTTCGCCAAGTACAGTAGGGGCTCTGATGCCGGTCAAGGAGGGCGCGCTTCCGGCGCGACCCGAAAGGGTTTCGTTTGCTAAAATCGCAAAAGCGAGTGCTTCTTTTGAGTTTGCAAGGTTCTCTGAAAGTGTTTCGATTTTAAGTTCCGGCAACAATTCTGAAAGTCTGTTCATAAGTGTTCGATTGTAAATGCCGCCGCCGGAAAAGATTATTCTTTTTAAGTCGGGGTAGGTGGGGATGACAAAGTTGCGATAGGCCTGCTCGAGTGTTATGGCCGAAAACTCCACGGCGGTTCTCATAAGGTCTTCCGATCGCATCGTTTTAAAATTCATTGAGGCTTTATCCAGGAACAAAGGTCCAAAATCGTCGTAGCCAGCAGCTTTTGGTGGGGGTTCGAAGAAGAAGGGGAGGTTTACAAATACTTTTAGAAGTTCGGGAATACATTGTCCATTTTTGGAGTAGCAACCATCCCGATCATAGCCCTCGATATTTTTAGGATGAAGACGGGCATAGTAGTCGATCACCATATTTGCTGGGCCCGTATCGAAGGCTAGCATGTTGTTAAAATCCGGAGTGACGACAGTTACATTTGAAATACTTCCGAGGTTATTCAAAGCGATCGGTCTTTTGGGATCACGAAACAGAATATAATCCGCAAGGCTTACTAAAGGAGCTCCTTGACCTCCGGCTGCTATGTCTCGCACCCGAAAGTTTCCGATGGTGAGAAGGCCGGTGAGTTCAGCGATTATTGAAGGTGAGCCTACCTGCAAAGTTGATTTAATTTCATCTCGGGATTGAGTCGAGTGAAATAAAGTTTGTCCATGTGATCCGATGGCATCAATAGTGGAGCGAGAAATCTTAGTTTTATCTAAAAAGTCATTTACACATTGAGCGAATTCTTCTGCCACCCGCACGTTTAGTTTTGAAATCTCGTGAGTCATGGAGTTTTGCCCATTGAGAAGCTGTTTTTTAAACTCATTGGAGTAAGATCGAAAATAAGTTTCAAGAAGCTCGACCTTAATATTTGGAAAATCACCTGAGATCTTGGCAAAGGCGAGATCCACTCCGTCTATACTCATTCCAGACATCAAGCCGATGATCATTCTAGACTTTTTGTGAATTGCTTGACTCAAACGGTGACTTAAATTCATAAAGCTCACTTAAATAAATCAATGAGTTCAGAGGGGTGCTCAATTTGATAGTCAGGATTCTCTGCGAGGATTGTTTGCCGTTCTCCAAATCCATATAGGGCCGCGCAAGTGAATGTTCCCGCTCCTTTTCCCGTCTTGATATCGACATCGGTATCGCCGATCATGACTGTATTTTGTGGTTCCGCTTTAAACTCCTGACAGATACTGCGAAGGGGAAGCGGGTCAGGTTTGTAAACCGGAAACGACTCTCTGCCATAGCTTTTAGTAAAATGGTGATGAATACCCAAGAGTTTGAGCAGCGGTTCTGTGAATAAGTTGGATTTGTTAGTTAAAACGACTTTTGGTTTTTGCTCAAAATGTTTAAGAACATCAAGTATTCCAGGATAGAGCCGAGTTTGATTCAGGATATTGTCCGAATAAGATTTGTTAAAGACGGTCATCGCCCTCTCAGCCTCGTCAATTCCGTTGTCCCTTAGAGCTTGAGTTATAAGGGGGCGAACTCCAATCCCAACATGTTGAACGATCAGTTTTTTCGGTAGGGGAGGAATTCCAAAGGACTCTGTTGTAAGAGTCACGGCTGTGCAGATATCTTCCATGGAGTCCACCAGAGTGCCATCGAGGTCGAAGACCAAAAGATCAAGTTTCATTCAAAAACCACCATTTTTATAGTTGTATCATGCAACAAAATGGTTGTACAATACAACCATGACCAAAGCAGAGAAAATTAAACAGGTTCGTGATGCTTTGCGAGTTTTTAACCGAGAAGCTGGTGTATTAAAGGCGGATCCCTATGGGATTGGCCTTCCTCTATCGCAGGCCAGTGCCTTAATCGATATTGAAAGGTTTGGAAGTTTGCGCCCCAATGACCTCGTTCAGTTGCTTAAGCTTGAGAAATCTTCGGTGAGCCGGTTAATTTCGGTTCTTGAGGACAAAGATTTTATTGCGATCAGTGATGATAAAAAAGACCGCCGATCAAAAACCTTATCTTTGACAAACAAAGGTCGACGAGCCGTTCAGACTATTAACGAAGCTTCGAATAATTTGGTAGCACGAACTTTGGAGCTCTTAAGCGCCCAAGAGCAAAAAGAAATTGTCGATGCCCTTGCTAAGATGGCTCGTGCTGTCGATTCTGCAATTAACTAGGTCTGCAATTCGATCGACTCTTTTAGCTCGGATATTTTTCCATCTTTGGGCTAGATTTCTGGTTTGCTGGGAGGTTTTTGTGTTTTTCTTTTCTGCGCATTAACAAATAGGCTAAACGGCTAACGGGACCTCGCAACAAAGCATAGGGAACGAGCGCCAGCAGAGTTGCAGTAAAGAGCATTTCTAAAACGAAAATGCCTTGCCGCATAATTGCCTGGTAAACTGCGTCCAGCACGAGTGCGAAAACGAAAAGTGTCCCAATATCATTCCGAGTTTCACGAAAAAGAAGAGGCCGCGAATCTTTTTGATAAAAACCGGACCATAGAAAAGGTGGACGACCTTGGCGAAAATCTCGAAGTCCTGCACGAGTTGCAAAAAAGGCAGCCATCGTAGGTTGTAAAATAAATCGAAAATCCATCGGACCTGAGGTGCGTATCCAAAAGTTCTCCCAACCATGAGTCAATATCTCAATTAAAGTCGCTATCATTTCGGCCCCATCTAGTTAAGAGATCGTACCAAGAATTTGGGTTCCTGTACCGGCGGAGCTGAATTCGCGGTCAAAACTAGATAGATGTTAGATTTTGCAAATCATGAGGCGCTGAATGTTGCGACCTGGCCCAAGTTGAAACCGGTTTTTTTAAAATTTGGAACTTTCGGCCAAGATGGAACCAGAAGAAATTGCGATTTTTATCTCGTTGTACGGTATAGATGAGCTCGCGTCCGAAAGTGCGTGGTACGGTCCTTGCCTTGAGAGTTTCCGGAATTTTTAACAACCTCGATTTTCGGATCGACTTTTAAAGGAAAATTTATGAACCGTTTTATCGCTCTCGTGATCGCTCTTTTTGTGGCCGCTCCTGCTTTCGCAAGGTCAATGCGCCCATCAGTAGACTTTATGTATTCTGATGTAAAGATCGGTGGAAAATTAACTAACCACATCGCTTTGGCAAAAGTAGACTTTCTTCAATACACAATTGAAATTCAAATCTTAAACGATCCTTGTGGTCAGTATGCTCCGGCAGAAGTAGGTGTTATTCGTTGTATGGCTGCGGCTCAGCTTGTTTATGAATTCACAGTTCCTCTTCAAAAGAGCGAGAAGTCTTGTGGTTCAGTGTACTACTCAGGAACTTCAGACATGATGCCAGTTGATGGACCAAAAACTGAAATCGTTGTCGCGGATCACAGTGAGCGTATGTGCACGGATTTAGTAGTTGGCGCAAAAGAGGCTCGAGTTGTAACGACTTCGCCACGTCCTCTTAAAGTTACTGAGTTTGTTTTGTCTGGTAACTAATTGCTGCTTACAGTGACTTATTTTTAATATAGGCGAGAAATCCTCTCGCCTATATTCAATTTTAGCGTGCGAAAACTTCGGCGCTCGTCGCCATCTGTCCTTCACACTTGTCTTTTTTCTCGGTCAAATCGAAAGAAACTTTTGTGGTCGCGAACTTAGTTCCGCCTGGGTCTGCCATGCGAAAGACCCAATATCCTTTTAGCGTTTCCAAAGGTTTAGGTTTTCCGGGCGACCGGTCGTCATCGGAAATATTAGATGATACGTTTGAACTCGGAAAATCTAAAAGCACAATTGGCTGCGTTCCGAATTGTGCGCGGAAATAAGCTTGCGCTAACTGAGCGGCATTATTGATCGAAAACTGTTCACATTCCCATTCGATGAGTTTGCCTACCAACTTAGCGGTAACTTGGTCATCATTTTCGACTCCAAATCTGTTCTTCATCCAATTGCGTGTACTCGCTTTTTCAGATTCAGAAAACTGAGGCCAATATTTCTGTCTAAACATTTGTTCTACAGTTGGACGGTCATCCAAGCCGGGTTTTTGGCTTTCCATACTATGCCAAGCACAGTCACCACTTGAGTCGTCATTAAGATTGTAGAAATAACTCATATTTGCTTCTTTTCCGTCACTGCTCTTAGCTCGAACTCCGGCGATAGCTCCAACTCGATCGTCTTCATAACCACTAACCTTTGCCAGTTTAGAGATACGATGAGAGTTCTTTCGAGAGAAGCCTTCAAAACTGTGGCCAGCCGAAGTCGTATCCAAAATTGCCTGACGAATGGCAACTTTGCGACAGTCTTCAATCATGTGCCCATGCACATGTTTGGTCTCGGCATCGACAGCCACTAACTTGCCATCAATCTCGTAGACTTTATTAGGCACGGGATCTCCCCCGCCTTCGATTCCCAGATTGAAATAACTTAATATCTTAT
>JBFWYS010000283.1:0-5350 GCA_050186175.1 Pseudobdellovibrionaceae bacterium | reverse complement strand
ATTTCGTTATAAGATGAGATTGGGCCACTAGACTGCAGGCCATAATCATATGCGCAAAATGCAAATTCATTTGTTTTGAGAAGCGTATTTAGATCTACGTCCAATCCAAAAATTATTTTTAAATTTTGAACAGGAGGCACCTTGACGCGAGTCACATGAGTCTTGCTCGTTAGGATGCACCTAAGAGAGTCAACTTTGATCGCGACTTTAGGGAATCAACAGAACCACCGAATAACAAAGGCGGAGGTGCGTTGTGCGCAAAGTTGGCGATATTATGAAAGAGTTGGGTTTTACGAAGGACTCTCCGAAGGCAACACAAGAAGCGTTCATACGTCATCTTATAAAGGCTGCGTACGGAGTTGATGTTCGCACCCCTTCTCAGGAACTCAAGCTTGTGACCCAAGAAAATTTGGAAAAAGAAAAACCGAAGATAAAAGAAGAAACTCCTTCGGCGCCTGTGCAACTTAGTTTCGATCTCGAAAGCGTTTCATAACTTCTCAATTTGCACAATTAATGGGCGATAAATTAATCATTAATTCTTTCTGATAAACAAAAGTATTCGAAATCCTAGAAGATTACTCGAAGCGACTAATATTTTTTTCTTAAAATTCTTGCTCCTCAACTAAAGATTGGTACCATTTTGGAACTAGATCTTTTTACCCAAGGGAGGGGAAAATGAGTGCGATTCAAGGAAGAAAATTGGGCGCTCTGCTAATCGGTGCCGCCGTTGCTTTTGCATTAAGTGCAAATGCTGCAGAACCAGAAGCAGTGCCAGGTGAATTTGTTGTGCAGTTGAAAAACTCAGCATTGCTGATGAACTCAACAGCTCTTTCAGCCAGATTAGGCGGAAAAGTTTTGCGAACGATTCCTTCAGCAAATGCTGTTGTGATCAAGCGATCGCTAGTTGAAAAAAGCAGCGTGAGCGTAAAGTCCTTGAATTCAAGTGCACTCGTTGAGCGCGCAGAACCTAACTATATTTATAGAGTCAGCGGTTCTCGTGATCAAACGGATGTTCCAAAAGTAACTCCAAACGATCCAAAAATGACCGAGCTTTGGGGCATGATCAATGAGGGGCAAAAAGATTCTGATGGAACTCTTGGTGTTGCCGGCATGGACATTGGAGCTTCGGAAGCTTGGGCTATCGAAACAGGATCATCTGATATTATCGTTGCGATTTCTGATACAGGCGTTGATTACAATCACCCTGACCTAATCGACAATGCATGGATCAACGAAGCTGAACAAAATGGGACAGCTGGTGTTGATGATGATGCTAACGGATTGGTTGACGATATTCACGGAGCAGACTTCGCAAATAACGATGCTGATCCGATGGATGATCACGGTCACGGAACTCACTGTGCAGGAACAATCGGAGCTTCTGGTAACGACGGAAAAGGAATCGTTGGAGTAGCTTGGAAAGTTCGTATCATGGGAGCTAAATTCTTAACTGCTGGTGGAAGCGGAACTCTCGAAGGTGCTGTAAAATCGATCGACTACGCAACTCAAATGGGCGCGCACATTATTAGTGCATCTTGGGGTGGCGGCGGAGAGTCTGATATCTTGAGACAATCAATTGAGAGAGCACGCGATAAAGGAATTGTCTTCATTGCAGCTGCTGGTAACGACTCAAGCAACAACGATTCTCGTCCTTCTTATCCGGCTTCTTACAACGTTTCTAATATCGTTGCAGTTGCGGCTCTTGGTAATAAAGGTGAAATGGCGAGTTTCTCAAACTACGGAAAACAAAAAGTTCATGTGGCAGCTCCTGGACAAAACATCGTGAGCTCATTGCCAAACGGTGGTTATGATTCTTGGTCTGGAACTTCTATGGCAACTCCGCATGTTTCTGGTATTGCTGCTCTCTTGAAATCTAAATTCAGAGACATGACTCCAGAGGAAATGAAAGGGCGTCTTATTAAGACATCTCGTCCACTTGCCTCTCTAAATGGAAAGGTAACTGCTGGCGGAATCGTGAGTGCTCCGAACGCTCTTAACAACGTTCAAGCTCCACCAGATCCAAATGACCCAGCAATGTGGCCATCTCGAGACGTTACAATTTCTTCTAAGCATCCATATGATGACATGGCTAACGAAGTTACTGAAGTTAGACAAGAAGGAGCGACAAAAATGGCTCTTTTCTTCTCGAAGTTTGATACCGAGAAAAACTACGACTTTCTTGAAATCTACGATTCCACTGGAAAGCTGATTGATAAGTTGTCTGGGTCTAACGATGAAACTTGGTCGGCAACGATCGAGGGCGACTATGCGAAGCTGGTGTTTAAGTCTGATGACTCTGTAAAGAGACATGGCTACGACATCACGAAAATTGCTTACAAAACTGAGTAATTTAAAAAGATCTAACTATGCACTCAAATGCCTCGCTTGAAAAAGCGGGGCATTTTAATTTCCCATGGCTTACTTTCTCCTAAGATCATGTTTCTAAATAATCTAAATCTTTTGAAAAACTTTCTTCCATCATAAAGAGGCTTATATAAGCGATCGCGAGTACGATAGTTCCGACAATCGCGGCACCTTTAATCACGCCAAATTGTGGAGTTAGAAAACGGAAAGCCGAGGTCATAATCACAACAAATCCGCGAACTACGTTTGGGGCCGACGTTGTGACAGTAGCGCGGATATTCGTACCGAATTGTTCGCTCGCGACCAAAACAAAAAGAGCCCAGTATCCACCCGAAAGACCCATAAAAGCGCAGATCCAGTAAACTCCTTGCGCGCTCCAATTTTGAGCCGTCAAAAACAAAATGCTGCTAACTAGAGTTCCAAACATAAAAATGCCGATCGCCTTCTTTCGACTTTTTAGTTTCTGACTTAATAGACCAGCAAGAAGATCTCCGAAACATGCAGCCGCATAACAATAGAGCACGCCTTTGCCGGCAGATAGGGGATCAGAAATATTCAAAGCCTTTCCGAATTCGGGAGCAAATGTAATCAAAATTCCAGAAGTGAACCAAAGTGGAAGGCCAATAATCACACAACGTAAATACTTAAAGAGATTTTTTGGGCGAAGAAATAGAGCTTTCATTCCGTCCGCCCAGCTCGATTGTTTATGCATAGATAAAAACAGAGGAGACTCTCGGAGTGACATTCTTCCGATAAGAAGAAGGAATCCCATGATTCCGCCAACCGCATAACAAACTCTCCAAGATAAAAATTCAGCAGCAACACAGGCAGTCACAGTTCCTGCCATTCCAATTCCGGCGATGATCGCGGCGCCGTAGCCTCGTTTTTCCCTGCTCAGAGTTTCGCTCACTAACGTAACTGCGATTCCCAATTCTCCAGCAAGACCGAAACCTGCGATGAATCTGAGGATTGCGTATTGATTAACGTCTTGAACAAAGGCGTTTAGAAAATTTGCGAGAGAGTAGGTTAAAATCGAAGCCATCAAAACAGAAGCTCGTCCTTTTTTATCGCCGAGATATCCCCAAAAAAATCCGCCGAGCAGTAAGCCTGCCATCTGGAGATTAATAAGCATCACACCAGAAGAAAGCATTTCCGATTCAGCAATTCCAAGAGAAGCCAGACTCTGCACTCTCACAATCGAAAACAGAAGGAGATCATACATATCTACAAAATAACCAAGTGCTGAGATCCAAAGAACGGAACTTTTGAGGGATTGATTTAGATTTTGATTCATTGTCTAAAAATACATTCCCAAAAGGTGGCAGTCACCTTTTTGTCCATAGGTGCGTCACGACACATAACGCTGACAAGTTTTCCTGCGGGCTACTTTACTTCTCTAATAAACTTCTCGATTCGCAGATTCACAAAATCAGGAAAATCAAGCTGCGTGCAATGAGATCCGTAAGGCACGGAAACAAACTCAGATCCAGGAATCAAAGATTTCATATGATGCTGATACTTTTGCGGAGTCACGCCATCCTTTTCGCCGCTCATAATTAAAGTCGGAACTTTAATTTTTGGCAGAATCCCTTCCCCATCGTAAGCCATAAGTTCTTCGAAGAATTTAGAGAAAACATCGAGTGAAAGTGCGCTCACGCCACGTGCATAAATCTGAATATCTTTTAGTTGTGTTTGGCTCAGATTAAACCCACCGGCCATTGCTGTTAGTGGAATCGAAATCGGGTGAGTTACCGCGAATTTCCAAACTTTTTCCCAAGCGTCAGGTGCCATTCCGTATGTTTGTTTGAAGAGACTAAAAAATTGTTCGACGACATCAACACCGAACATTCCCTTAATCGGGTTTTTTGCAAAACCATTAATAAAAGTCATACTCTTAAAAGACTCAGGAGAGAGTTCGTAGGCACGAAGTAAAACCTGAACGCCAAAGCTATGACCCAAGAAATGCGCTTTTTTGATATTAAGATGCTCACAAAGCGCGATCAGGTCTTTCGCCAAAGCTTCAAGTGTTAAATTGGAGTCATCTTTAGGAGTCGCTGATTTGTGATGCCCACGAAGATCGAAACTCACTGTTTTATAATCTTTAGAAAAATAACCAATCTGATGGTGCCAGTGATTCATCAAACACGCGATGCCGTACACAAAAATTACGGGATCACCTTTACCACGCACTTCATAGTAGATTTGTGTTTGATCAAAACTCGAAAAAGTTCCTGCTATAAGTTCAGTGGTTCGCAATTTCAAAAAACACCTTCATTTAAATCGTCAAAAAATTAATTTGAATTCGAGTAATGCCAATTTCAATCACATCATCATCGTGCAACGTACATGATGACAAAGAATCGCCGTTGACTTTAACTATTTCCGGAAAAAATGTTCGAAAATTAACGCCACCCTTTTCAGGAATAAGTTCGAAAGCCAAATCAGGAGCTGCAGGATCTTTCAAAAAAAGATCTAGCTGGGCGGACCCTGCTTTTCTTGGTCCAAATCCCAAGATCCAGTCCTCTTCAGCTTGGATGCCTTGGATAAAGGTCATCCGCATTGGATATCTAAACGGATAGACATTCGAGGTCTTAAGGGAGACAAACGGATCTCCTAATGCGAGAACTTGTTCCTGCAATTTGTGACGGAGAAAAGCATGTCCCGTTTCATGGCCCATCAGAGCCAAGGAAATGGGATCAAAGGTATCGGATTCAACGATTTTGAAAGCGGTCTTTCCCAACCGAAAAACAACGCCGCGCATAATTTTAATCTGCCGAACCTTTTGTTGGTTGATCACGATACCGTTCGAAGAGCCGGTATCAACGAGTAGTAAATTCCCTTTGGCATCTTGTTCAACTTGCGCATGGAGGCTCGAAATTTTAGGATCATTGACAAGAAAATCGCCTTTTGACCGCCCTATTTGCAATCCAGGGGTAATTCTGCATTTTTTTCCCTGGCTAGGGCCTTCAATAATTTCAAAAAAAAG
>JBFWYS010000282.1:0-5351 GCA_050186175.1 Pseudobdellovibrionaceae bacterium | reverse complement strand
CAACTAAGCCTGCCAGCTGCGCGAAGTTCTCCGCTTCCAAAACATGTCGAACATTTAAATGCACCCATCCGACAATTTCGGATTTTTTTTTCGCCACTACGACTTCGTGATCAGGATGAGCCAATAAAATTTCGAAACGCTTGTGAAAGCCCGTCACAGTTGTCACGTATCCGAGAGATTCATTTAGAAGATAACTCCCTTTCCAATCACTTTTTGTAGCAAGTGAAAATCGGATTTCATTTTTTTCGACAAGCCCAGATGAAATAGAGTAATTTTTGTAAAGATAAGGGGTCGTCTGCATTCTCTCAGGATACAAAGCGAGAGCTGATTTATGAAAACGAAATCCCAATCTTTGATAAAACTCTTCGTTTCCAAAAGTTGAGGTTAAGAAAACACAGGTTCCTTGCAATGGTTCTAACAACTTCGTCATAAGTTTTCGGCCAATCCCTATTTTCTGAAATTCGGGATCAACAGCGAGATCATAGATACCAGAGTACATTTTGAAATCACTAATCGCGCGACCAACCGCTATCAGACGGTCATTTTTCCATACCGTCGCCACAACCTGACTATTTGAAAATGCCAAATGAACCTGATCGCGATTTGGCCTTTTCATTTCTGTGCGATTATAAACTTCTAAGGCCTGGCCTAACCAGGAGGGTTCATAACCCATTCGAATTTCTAAGGCTTCGGCTCTATTTAGAATAGGTTCCATTCGGATCTTCTATCCGAGCGCTTCAAAAAAGCCAAAAGACTTTACTTCCGCCAAACCCTCTAAAAATGCGCCGCATTGTCGGGCATCAAAGGTCCGTAAGTAGACTTGAATATTGACACATTTTGCAGAAATGCCTAAACCTGATGGTTCCAATTGTTCAGGCGTAGCTCAGTTGGTAGAGCAAGCGGCTGTTAACCGCTTGGTCGGGGGTTCGAGTCCCTCCGCCTGAGCCAATTTACAAAATGAAAAACCCAACCCTGCGAGATCCGCGGGGTTTTTTATTTTTCGGGTGTGCTGAAAATCAAAAGTGTGGCCCTATGTGGCCCTCGAGCGCAAAGTTCTGTGATGACGAAGATCATTTTGGAAACAGAGAGATCAGTTTTTGGTCCATCTTTTCTTGGGCCATTTGTACTTTTTTATCACGTGCTTTTGCATATCTGCTTGTTGATTTGAGATCGCTGTGTCCAGCCATTTTTTGGGTAGTAAGGATGTCTTCGCAGGTGTCGTAAAACTCTGTTAATGAGGCATGCCTGATCAGGTGCGTGGCGGAAAAAGGTAAGCCTGCTTTTTTTAGAGCCTTGTCGTAGCGGTATTGAATGTTCCGGTACTCGACCAATTTGTCTTTATAACTAAAGAGCCGGCCAGAGCGAATCCCTGTCTTCAGTGTCCACTCACGAAATGTCTTACTCGCGAGAGCTGACATGGGAAGCTCTTTGCCTTCACCAGTTTTGGAGCCTTCAACTAGACGGGCTTCAAGGCCCTTACTTCGGGGCCATACGACTTTTTTGCAAACGAAGATTTTGTTCTGACCAAACTGAAAGTCTTCATAATGCAAAGCCGCGGCCTCTTGAATTCTTCCGTAAATCGCATACTGCATGAGAGCAATGTAATAAACCAACTCCCATGGTGTTCCCATACAGTCCTCACCCAAGGCGTCCAGGAACTTGCGAAACTCATCAACAGTAAGATCCTTATTTTGCTTTGGCTTATCTTTTACTTTAAGCATCCGTCGATGGTCAGGAATAAATGGCAACACATAATTTCTATTAAATCTTGTCACATAGAAGTTGAAAATCGACTTTAAAACTGTGTGTTCATGCGTGTAATCACAACGAGTGGAATTGTATTTCGCAAGGTATGCAGGATTTTTAATATGGGTGATCCACCCATCGATAATCACGGGATTGATTTTTACGACTCGGTAATCATCCAGGTACTCAAAATGTTGAAGGTAAGACTTGTATCGAACTTGAGTTGATAAATTCTTGTGCGGAAGCCACTCGGCTACCCACAGCAGCTTAAGCTCACGAAACGTCATCTCAGCTTCATGGCTGGGAATAGGATGAGCCTCGATACGTTCTATTGCAAAATTCGCGCGAAACTTTTTGGCTTCTTCAAAACTAGAAAATACAGGGCGGTGGCGAACGGGATTCCCGTCCGAATCAGGTTTGTAAGCATTCACACGGTATCGTGGTGGTCGTGGTTCACACCAGCGCCCGGTTTCACCTCCGTCAGCTGATACGAAGATGGATAATCGAGAGATCCCAGCATATCCCGGCACCTGTTCCCACTTTCTGCTTTTTTTCAACCGATCTCCTTACTCGCAATCCAGCGCTCAAGCGACTTTACTGAAAACCGAACTCCACGAGACCCAAGAGGAACCCAGGGAACGTAGCCTTGGGCTTTCAGCTCTTTTAAGTAAGCTACGCTTATTCCGAGGAAACTTGCGGCTTGCGTGTAACTTAGAAGCGCTTGTGAGGTCACAGGTGAAGGACGTAGTTGGCAGCTTTCACTTTCTTGGTTTGATAAATTTCGAGTCAAGGGAGACTTTTTCTTCATACTTTTTGGCTCCCAGTACTAGCTTGACTCTGACGAATTGACGTAACGACATCTGAATACAAGAATCGAGTAGTCTTACCTATTTTTAAAAATGGAAGAGTCCCACTTGCCATAAGACGAAATATCAAACTGCGCGAAATGTTCAAACGCTTGGCTAGTTCTTTGATATCAATAAATTCATCTTGAGTAGGATTTGGGTTGATACCCCTATTATTCATAATACCCCCTTGGACTGTGTGATTCATTTCAACACACACACGGAGGAGTTTTCGGAATTGAACTATTTTTTCGTTGGCTTCTTTGAGCCTTGTTTTTGAGTTAGGTAATAATTATAGATACTTTTCATTGCTTCAACTTGCTTTGGCGCGACAATTAACACGTCTCTTACAGATTTAGCGACATTCACATTTCTTACTATATATCTTAATCTACGCTCGACTGACTCTAATTTTAGATCATTAGGTTTTCTGAATGGAAGAGCCAAAGGTATTTTTGATTCTAACAAGTCTTGACATAACTGAATATAAAAGGAAATCGTATCCCTCGGCATCGGCTTTCTAATTCTATTTGACTCTCTCACCTTAATCGCAGAGTGAAGAATGACGATCGCGGCAAGGAAGTTCTCTTCTCCTCGAGATGATGGTTTCTTAAGAACTTTGCTTTCGCTAGGACGAGTTTCCATCTGATGATTCCACATCACATTGTAGGCGCCAACAGCTACCATGGACAAAATAGCTGTCGTCAACTCGCCTCTTGGCAAAATCACCTTAACTGGTCGATTGTAGCGGGATGTAATCAACATTGCATTTTCTCGACCCTGATATCCTTCTAACAGATCTACAAGACTCTCAATTTCAATATCAGATAGTGAGCTTTCAATTTTTTTTCTAATCTTTTTTTTCGCCATACTTTTCACCGATTTATAGCAGTAGGTAACATACTTTTCTGGTCTCTCAAACATCTCAAATCCGAAAACTCAAATGAATTTACACTAAGTTGGACTTTGGAGGATCTGATGAAACCAGATATCAAAGAAGAAACTATGGAACGACCGACATGCGCATCCCATAACGCGTCAACTAGCTCCCATTTTGAAGCAGAAACTAAAGTCAATTTAATCGTAGATTACATTGTGAAACCAGGAGGCGGACTTGCTTTTTGTCATCCTTTTACAAAAAAGCCATGTCCTTGTGTACTTGAGGGTTCACTTCAAGAAGCAATTCGTGCTCACGTTACGGGTGATGATAAACTAGACGTCAGCGTAAGAGACAATCGAAGAAAGATTTATCGTGGACCGTTAAGGCTTGGTGCTTACTTACCATTGCGTAACGGATTCACCCATTTTGCTGTGATAGATATTGACGGAGGAGCGAAGCATGCAAGCTCTTTAAAAGACCCATTTCAAGCTGCTGTGAAAGTCCATGCTAAGGCGCTCAGTATGGGGATCCCATCCCACATCGAAGTTTCTGGTAGTGGAGAAGGCGCCCATTTATGGTTTTTCTTTGAAAAACCAATTGAGGCTTGGAAGGCCCGACAACTTCTATTTCATCTTTGTGATGGAGAACAGTTTCCTCTTTTAAACGGCGGATCTGCTCGCCCTCACTCTAACGAGGGAATCGAAGTTTTTCCTAAGCAAGATCGCATTGAGCCAGGTGGTTACGGCAATCTTGTTTGGTTGCCGTTCTGGCATGGAGCAAAGCCTGGCTGCTGCGAATTTGTTCAAGCGGTGGCAGCATGAAGTTGCAAAAATATCTGCCGAAAGAATTCGAAACGGTTCCCGAGTCGGCTCTTGCCGAAATCGCGAACAAAGCTCTTGCGCCGCGTATCCAAGGACGATGCCAAACGCACAACGAGGCATCGGTTCAGAACCGCGCAATCGAGCGTATTCCTATCAACTCATCACAATTAGCAGCCCTTGCCGAACATTGTGAGGTTGTAAAACATCTTCTAACGGCCGTTGCGACTCCCGAGCCGCGAATGCAGCACCATCAGCGATGGCTTCTGGCACAGACCTGTCGACAGGCTGGGTTGCCCGACGAGGAGATTATGAAGCTCTTCTCGAAGCAGTCAAACT
This sequence comes from Pseudobdellovibrionaceae bacterium, assembly GCA_050186175.1. Classification (GTDB taxonomy): domain Bacteria; phylum Bdellovibrionota; class Bdellovibrionia; order Bdellovibrionales; family Bdellovibrionaceae; genus JBFWYS01. Next base: position 723 of record JBFWYS010000282.1, on the reverse strand, counting down.
TTAACCCTGCCATTACCATGAAAGCAATTCGCGGAGTCGATCTAAGCTACCCACCACCAAACTGCCGCAACATTGCAAGCAAAACTGGTCTTTGCAACGGTCGTTGTGAAAATCTCCGGGCCGTTGGTGGCGGTAGCCCCATTGCATTTTTGGAGCAAGGAAAAAAAGAAGGAGTTAAATGTGGGCAAAAGTAAATCAAAGGGCTGTCTCCTTATCACAAATGACCTGCTTGCCGCGGGATACTTAGAGCACATTTCTTTAATTAAAGGGCCTCTGAGGTATTGGAGACGTACGTTTTATTACTGGGTTAAAACTCATTACAAGAATATTTCGGACGATGAAATTAACGTCTACCTGTCGAAGTATCTTGATGATTTTTTTGGCGCTCTCAAAGACTCAGGCAAACCTTACAAAACTGACGGGAATCTCAAGTTTCAAATAATTCTAGCGAAAGTCAGAAATGCGTCTCACATTCCAGAAGAAACTGAATCAGAGATTATGCTGAGTGGTGAAAAACAATATGGTTTTCTCAGCACACCCAACGGAATCGTTTCTCTTTCTGACTTGCCTACCTCAGGTGCCGTAACGCTCTTGCCACACACTCAAGATTTTTGGACTCACAGAGCTTTGGCAAACTTGATTGATCTTGAAAAAGACTGTCCTATTTTCAAAAGCTTTCTAAGAGGTATCCTTCCCGACGAAGCAGACCAAAAATTAGTGCAG
>JBFWYS010000281.1:0-5358 GCA_050186175.1 Pseudobdellovibrionaceae bacterium | reverse complement strand
TTCATCGAGGATGTTGCCTGGCCTTCCAGGTTCATTGTCAAAATGAACAGGCAAAGACTCTGTGCAAGCCTGTTGAGCGTCTGAATCATAGTCTTTACGAAGAGGATGCCCCACAAACTGGTGATGCGTAAGAAGGCGACGAAGATTTGGGTGTCCGCGGAATTTAATTCCAAACATATCCCATGCTTCACGCTCAAACCAATCGGCACCACGCCAAACGTGAATGGCGGTATCTACCGATTCATCGACACCCACTTGAACTTTAATTCTCAAACGAGCGGCATTTTTTGACGAGAACACGTGATAAACAACATCAAACCGCTTTTCACGGGTTGGATAATCAACTCCGCAAACATCCATTAAGAAATCAAACTTTCCAGAATCTTTGAGATAGCGAAGAACTGGAATGATGTCTTCTTTTGGAATTTCTAAAACATCATCGCCAAAGGCATGAGAAAATTTAAATTGTGAGGCATTAAATTTTTGAGTCAGATCTGACTTAATGGCTTCAAGCTTGTTCATAGGGTGACTTCCAATTGTCTTTCCACGGACGTGGAGTTTTATCGCCGATCATTTTTTGAATTGTCATGATTCCGTCCATCACAGCCTCAGGCGTTGGAGGACATCCGGGAACATACACATCAACAGGAACAACTTTGTCTGCGCCCTGAAGAACGTGGTACGCGCGATAGAATCCTCCCGAGCTTGCACAAGCGCCCATCGACAGAACATACTTTGGCTCGAGCATTTGCTGATAAATGCGAACTAAAACCGGAGCCATTTTTTCTGTGATGGTTCCTGCCACGATCAGTAGATCCGATTGGCGCGGTGAAAATCGCACAACTTCAGCGCCGAAGCGGGCCAAGTCGTAACGAGGTCCTACGACACTCATGAACTCGATTCCGCAGCAAGCGGTTCCGTAAGGAAGTGGCCACAGAGAATTTTTTCTTCCCCATGCGACCAAATCTTCAATTTTTGTTGTCATTGCAAAACTTCGCGAGAAGTCTTCAGTTTTTTGCGTTGCGAGAGTTGTCTCTGCATTCGCCATAGATGCACCTCAAGGATCATGTCCAAAAATGAAAATCTTTGCATTCTCATTTAACTTCCAATTGTTCGGGAATCCAAGCCTAGAGCTGCGAGTTAACGAGTTTTTTACGTACGTGAGATTCGGTTTTTTCAGAGTGGTTCCGAGGGAGTTATCGGCGAGCTGCCTCGCATTATTTACGCAAATTTTGTCTCTGAAACTGAAGAAACAAACAGAAGTGCTAAATAAATTGGCAGAATTGATTCGAAAGGAGTTTTTAGGCTGGGCCCCTCAAAGGTTAAAAGACGATATGTTTCTTACTTCATCTTCGACAAGAAAAGTATTTCATATCAAGGACTTATCCTCAGATAACAATTCCGGTTTGCTGCAGGCAAATCGGAATTAAACTGCAATAGATCCGGCGGCGGTAGCGGAGGCGATACTAGACAGAGTCAGTCTATCGTTATCGTTTGAGGTTCGTATCGGCTCTACCGATCTGTTTGACATTGGTTTTACCGATCTTTTTGATCTAGGCTTGTTGTATGAATGTTTTTTTCTTGGTTTGGAAAAATTCGGGCACAACCGAAAATCGCCGATCTCAGGTTTCACGTATCATAGAAACTTTATCAACCGACTTTTCTGCACAGCTCGAAGGACTCAATCAGCCACCGCAATTTCTGCATCGAAACTATGGCGACTGGGAACTCTTATATTGGATCGCGCCCGTTGAAAATTGGAAAGCACAGAACGCAGAGACCAGCGGAAATGAATTCGCGCTCGCTCCTGAATTCCCTTTCGGAGTTAATGCCAAACACAAAACACTCTGTGAGCTTGGAAAAAATCTTCTCACAAATTTTCGCGGAACACATGAGACTGTTGCGCCTCCATTTTCTCTTTTGTATTCAAAAAGTTTTAGCGAGAGCCGCCATGATGGCAGCGCGGAGCTGCATTTATTCAATGATTGCGTTGGCTACTCTCCGGTTTTTACTTATCAAGAAAACGGCGAGCCCCTCGCATTTTCCAATAAAATTCTTTGCTTTCATTCTCTGGGAAAATCTTTTGAGGTTGTTCCCGAAGAATGGGCTCTGAGAGCTATCCTTCGCTACTTTCCTAAAAACACGACGGGACTAAAAAATATTTCGGTAGCGGGACCGCAAACACAAATCTCGATTGTGAACAATAAAGTGACTATTAGAACTCATGGGCCCTGGATTCCACCCCAACTTCCAACTCACAATTCCGATGAAATCGCGGAATTTTCGCGGCAAAACTTGAGCGAAGTTTGTAAGTCCTTTGCGGCTTGTGCTGATTCCATTGGCGGCGGTCTCACTGGGGGTTACGATAGTCGAAGTTTATTCTCAACGTTTTTAAGTTTGAATCTGCCGATTCGCGCTCGTGTGAAAGGCGCGCCCGAATCAGGAGATGTGACGACTGCCAAAAAATTAGCCGAGCTCGCAGGAATCAAAATCAAACACAAAACTGAAGTCGAGCTACCACCGACCTCATGGCAGGATCTCGAAACCAATCTCAAAAAAACCTCACTTTGGCATGTCGGACAAATTTATTCTCATAAGTTTAAGACTTTTAAATTAAATGCGAAAGATCCAAGTGTGAATATCTTGGGACACGACGGAATGTTGGTTCGCGATCCTTTACAAACCTTTATTCGCAAAAAAGGACTGGCGAAATTTACTTTGCAAGAGAGTATCGCGAATAAAGACAAGCTTAATCTTTTTAATTCTCAAATCGCGCAAATCTTGCAAGCTTACTTTGAGGAGATGACTCAAACTTTAGATGCATTACCCTTTGATGAGGCTGGCAAACGCCGGTATTTTTACGTTTTGGAATTGGGCCGCAAGCTGAGCGCGGGAAGCAAGACGAATCAGTTTGGAGTTGTTGGAACTCCCCTGATGAATCCGGCCAATCTCTCGATTTGCACTTGGTCTACCGGTGACTTGAGCACGAACTTTGTGCCTCAAAAGATCGTCGAAAAAAATTTTCCGGTTTGGAAAGACGTCCCTTATTTTAGTTGGGAATCAACGAAGGCGAATCCTGAAGAAAAAGGGGATTGGCGAACGATTTCAGGCCATCATTATTATCACCGCACCCAATACTGGAGAGAGATTGCAGGGCCCTTGCTTGAAAAAGCCGCCCGTATTAACCCTCTGTCCGCTTATTTAAAATTTCAGAAGCCAGAAGATCTTCTTTTGCTCGCGGATGAAATTACATTTCTAAAATCATTTTAGGCTGATTCCAAAACTTACGAAGCTTCAGTCGGTTGATAATTAATCACAACTTTAGCATTGTCCTTAGGAATCGAAGATCCGTTAAAGCGAACCACATTCTTCTCTGAAAGATAAGTCCAGCCATTGACCGGATCACTCTCGACCTTAACTCCATCAACAAGAACTTCGATTGAATTGACATCGGGAGCTCCATTATTAAGCGGATAGTCTGTCAAACGCGAAAGAATTTTTTGGCGAATGTTGCTAATCGCATTTTTAAAATCGGCAGTACAAATAGTTTCTTTAATCCCAGAAGAGTATTTAACCAAATCTATGTAGCGGAGACCGATTGAATAAAAACTATTAAATGTCGTGCACGTCGTAGACGGCTCAAGCACGCCGATAAAATTTAAGATCCAGTTTTTACCACCATCGGAATCTGGTGGTTTAAGCGAGTTCAAAAAATCGATGTAAGACTGAGGGGTGTTTGCGCTGTGATCTTCTTCGTCAGCAATAATGATGATCATTAAAAAAGCTTCTTCTCTTAAAAAACCTTGATTAGGACCTGTGAGGTTATTTCCTGAAAATGCTTTTTGAACAGCTTCTAAGCCTCTCTCGAGATTAGATCCTAAATCCCCTTGCACCAAACGTTTGCGAAGTTCGAGCTTTAAATTTGGAGTTTGTGCGGTCATGTAAGCTGGAGTTCCCTGCATGGCCCCCTGTTGACCGCCAGCTCCCATATCGGTCGTCGTAACTCCTATATGGAGATCTAAATTTTTAGAGAGCAATTCATCTAAAAGCGGATCCACTTGCTTCGCCACGTTTTCTTGGTGCTGAAGCATGGAAGTGGAATTATCCATCACAAAAAGAATGTCAACTTTGTTATTGTAAGTAACCGTTTGAATAGTTTCAACGGTTTGAGAGGGCAATCCAAACTTTTGTTCGCTACACGCTGATAGTGTGACTGCCAATCCTAGCAAGACACTTTTTGAAATCAGTCCTCCAAACACAAAAGCCTCCATTCTTCCGAAAGGAAGATTCCACTTGCTGCGCACTCGGCAACAGCTTGTTACCGCCTCGCAAACGTGCCCTTTTTATCGCTCTGCTCGCTTTAGAAACTTAGCTCATATTATGCAGCTGCTTTATTTGCAGAAGCAGTTTTTGTAGTTAAGTCGCGAATATTTTGTTGAGCTGCTGGTGTTAATGAAGTGAACTTCACTCCGTATCTCACATTCGCATCTTTGCTAGCATCCGCAAATTGTTTGCTGACGATCTCGCAAACTGCATTAAATGGAGGAACTCCATCACCTGGTTTGAAGTGAACATAAAGGGTCTGGCCAGGCTCTAAATTCCCTTGATCCATTACGATTCCGGCACCACCGACACTGACCTCGATCGACTTTCCCTTCCACAACTGTTTGTTGTCATGGACAATAAGAGAACCTCCGTATTTAGCGCGCACATGGCGGCGACGGAAGAAGATTTCACTGTTAGATTTGCCATGGCTCTTCACCATCGCACGAATCTTCTCGGGAGAAAAATCCGGAAGTTCAGCGACTCTCTTCCAAGACGGAAGATCTTTGTGCCAAATATAATCGTATTCATACATTGCAGTTGATTGAAGCATTTGAATTACGTCTACGTAAGTAAATGGACCAAAACGATTTTCACCACGAAGAACAAACCACTCCTGCTCGACGGCACCGTCATCAGGACTCGCTACGGCTACTGGTTTGGCAATTGGAGGTGGGGCAGCTAAAAACTCCGGCGCTTTCGCCTGTAACTCAGGCCATTCTAAAATAAGCACCCAGTCTTGTTTCTCTTCATCATAAATATAATCAGTGGCACTGAACTCACGTGACTTGAGCTTTTCAATAATCACAGGTACTGCGAAAGGGCCTTTAGACTGACCATTATGAGAGACGTAAAAAAGAGATTGTGGCATAGACACTCCAAAAACGTTGATTTTCAAAATAGAATACCGTTTCTTCCCATGTTTCTTCTCGGCTCCGACAAGACGCGACTGAAGGCCAATTCCCAGCTTTTCTCATGTTTTCTGGAGCTTTTTTCAAGCCTTAAAAAATTACCTCGAAGATCGCTCAAACTCTC
>JBFWYS010000280.1:0-5367 GCA_050186175.1 Pseudobdellovibrionaceae bacterium | reverse complement strand
ACACAAAATTCTCTTAACCACGGCCTTAGTTGTGGTGATTCCAGTGGTATTTTTTTTAGTTCTAGGTTGCGTAAAGGCTCCGGAAAAGAAAATCGACTTCGGCTCTGAAGTTTCTCAGCAAGACATCGACAGTGCAATAGAAGATGCGGTTCCAAGTAATATTGATTTTACAAAAGTAAAAGTTGGTCAATTCGTAAAAACAGAAAAAGTTCAAGACGTACGAGGAGGATACATCACCCCTCTTCTCGATGATGCTACCACGATAATTTCTAAAACAGAAGAAACTGGTTATTTTAATTTCGAATACTTTGCGGAAATCGCAGAACACAACAATGATGGATCGGTCACTCAGTATGTTAAATCTGGAACTGTCGCAGTCGGTAAGCCCAAAACTGGAGAAATGGCTTTCAATGCAAATTCGTTTTCACTCCAGATCTCAAATATCAGGAAAACATACGATCAACTGCGACTCGACCTTTTTAGAGCCAAAAAAGTTGAACCAAGAAACGCGGACAGAGTTACTTTTCATAACTTACAAATAACACGCGGAGCTGTTGACGTACCGGCCCGAATGAAAAAATTTGAAGACTGTCAAGGTGTTGAGAGCTGCCAATTCAAAACGATCCAAATTACATATGATATTGTTGAGTGGACAGGCGATGAAGGAGAAAAAATCGCAGTTAAACTCATCATCAGCCCGGACCTCTATTACCTTCGATTTTCCCCGGCGAAAGAAAACACCTGGGAACTTCAAGGTTTCGTCGCCATTCAACAATGCGTTCAACAGTCTATTAAAATCGATGATCAACGCGTCTTAGTGAATTTCTGCTCATCGATGAAAGATTTCCAATTCTACGAATAAACAAAAGTCCCGCCGTCGATTTAACAAAAGTCCCGCCGTCGATTTTGGTAGCAATCCCGCATTACAAAATGCCCGCCCTACCAAATGGTAGCAACAGTGCGCAATTCGGAACTAGCAAGCTCGCTCCTGAATTCTATTAAAATCTCCCACATTGCCGAGCCTTGCATTCATCCCCAACATGACAAGAATTCGATCCTTTTCTTCAACCCATCCATCATTCATAGGCGCACGATGTATTAACAAAGAATGGTTTAAAGTTCCTATCTATGAAGTATGGGACATTTTTTGCGACCACCTATATTGGGTAGGTCATGCATATGAAATCAAAATTCATGCGTTCGTTTTGATGAACAACCACTTCCACCTTCTAGTCTCAACTCCGAATGGAAATCTAAGCCAGGCAATGCAGTATTTAATGAGAGAATCGAGCCTTGATATCACGAAGCATGCAGGTCGGATCAATCAAACATATGGAGCACCCTATTTTTCTAGCCTTATTGAGACTGATCATGCTTTTAAACATGTCTATAAATACCTATATCGCAATCCCGTCGATGCCGGACTCGTTCGTAATGCTGAAGACTATAAATTCTCGACTTTAAATGAAAGCTTAGGCGGAGTTAAAGCGCAAATTCCTCTAGCCGAGGATGCTCTCCTTTTTCCACACACAGAACAAACGCTAGAGTGGATCAATACCCCATATCCAGAGAGCTTTCGTGAGGAATTTCAAAAAGCTTCTAGGAGAAACAAGTTTAAGTTTCCATCAAGAAGAGGATCCAGAAAACTAAGTCCTTGGAACTCGCAGCTCTCATAGTGATGCGCCATTGCTACCATTTGGTAGGGCGGGCATTTTGTATGATGCGGGATTGCTACCAAAATCGACGGCGGGCATTTATGTTGGGATTTTCGCATGGGGGTTTTATGAAAAAAGTGGCTGTTGTTTTGTCGGGTTGTGGTTTTAAAGATGGGTCTGAAATTACTGAAGCCGTGAGCACTCTAATTGCTCTCTCGCAGCAAGGCGCAAGTTATCAGTGTTTCGCCCCCGATTTTACAATCGATGCTACCGATCATCTAACAGGCGAAGAAGTCATTGGTGATCAAAGAAATATCCGCACTGAAGCTGCGCGTATCGCTCGCGGAAATGTTAAAGATCTGTCAACTTTAAAGTCGCAAGATTTTGATGCCATCATTTTTCCAGGCGGCTACGGAGCCGCTTTACAACTCTGCTCTTGGGCACAAAAAGGTGCGCTCTGCGAAGTTCTTCCCGACGTCCGAAAAATTCTCACCGACTTCCATGCGCAAAGTAAACCCATCGGTGCGATCTGTATAGCACCCGTTTTAGTAGCTAAAGTTTTAGGCTCTCATGGAGTCACAGTGACAATCGGAAATGATAAAGAGACTGCAGCCGAAATTAAAAAAACCGGAGCTCAACACGTTGATTGTCCTGTTGATGATTACATCACCGATCGGCTCACTAAAGTTGTATCCACTCCGGCTTACATGTATGACGCCCAACCTCATCAGGTCTTGAAAGGAATATCCGGGCTGGTCAAAGAGATCGTCGAAATGGCATAATAAATTTTTTACGAGGCTTACCGTAACTAACACCCGGGAGACAAAATGAGCCCAAAAAAGAAAGTCATGATTTTTTTCGGTGGGCAATCTCCCGAACATGAAGTTTCAGTAAACTCCACAAGAAATGTGGCCGCAGCCCTCGATAAAAATAAATATGACTTTCAACTTCTCGGGATTTCCAAAGAAGGTTCATGGCATTTATTTAAAGATGCCTCGATCCTCGACAAAATTTCATCTGTTCGCAGCCACGAAGCTGCTTCTGTTAGTGAACTCGTCACTATGGCGAACATCAATGGCAAAGGGAAACTCATTTCACTAAAAAATCCCCAAACGCAGTTCTCTTTTGATATCGCCTTTCCAGTTATGCATGGAGCGCTTTGCGAAGACGGAAGTATTCAAGGTCTCTTTGACCTCATGAATTTACCTTACGTCAGTTGCGGAGTTCTCGGCTCGGCTGTCTGCATGGACAAAGATGTGATGAAGAGACTTTTCAGAGACGCCGAAATTCCTTCTGCGAAATTTGTAGTCCTCACTCCTGACAAACCTCTGACATTCGCAACATTGGAAAAAGAATTGGGCGTTCCATTTTTTATCAAACCTGCAAATGCTGGCTCTTCTGTGGGCGTTCACAAAATAAAATCCCAGGCTGATTTCGAAAAAAATCTCAAAGATGCTTTTCACTTTGATCGCAAAGTTCTCGCCGAAACCTTTGTAGCGGGCCGAGAAGTCGAATGTTCTGTGCTTGGGCATTGGAACAAACCTCGGACCAGTGTTCCCGGGCAAATTATTCCAAATCACGAGTTCTATTCTTACGAAGCGAAGTACATTGATCCCAATGGAGCTGCCACAAAAATTCCAGCTGATCTAGATCAAACAACGGCCCAAAAAGTTCAAGAGTGGGCAATTAAAGCTTTTCAGGTTTTGTGCTGCGAAGGCATGGCACGAGTCGACTTCTTCGTGACTCCGAAAAATGAAGTTTACATCAATGAGCTCAACACACTGCCAGGGTTTACTAAAATCAGCATGTATCCAAAAATGTGGGAAGCCAGTGGTTTAAAATATTCTGATTTAATTACCGAATTAGTAGAATTGGGACTACAAGAATACTCACGCAAAAAGGCTTTAAAAACCTCTTACATTGAGTAATTAATCTGACTTGAACCGGCATAAAACTTGATTTTTAACAAGTCAAAAGTCCTGAAATCGAATAAAAGAGCTCATTATTTCACCACAAATGTTCAGAATTAATTAACAGCAGTTTAAAATTCAATTATTTGGATAAATTTTTTTGCTACGAACTCCGAGTACAAGGTATCGTAAACATAATCGGTGAGGATGCCTTTAATGCATCCCACTAAAAGTGAGGTACTTATGGATAACAGCAACGATTCAAGTCACATCCCTAAATCATTAGGCTTGTATCTCAAAAGGAAAAGAATTGAGAAGGGGCTTACTCAGTCCGATGTAGCCGGAAAACTTGGTTACGGATCTCCTCAGTTCATTTCGAATATTGAAAGAGGAATTTCTAGCGTTCCTCTGAAATCTTTGAGAGTGATCGTCGAAATGTACGGCTTGTCTGCCGATGAAGTCGTAAACATTTTGCTCGATGAAAAGCGAAAATACTATCGTCAACAACTGGGGCTCGAGCCGGGTGGCGAAGTTAGTGATGAAGCAACAGCTTAAGCTTCGAGCCTAATAAAAATTTAAATGCGTAAGCAAACAGAAAAGCCCGACATTATCGGGCTTTTGTTTTTTTTCTAGTAACAATTAACTGTTTGGTCCCAGGCCCGCTTAACGCAAACACGCTCTGCAGCTCCCGGATGAGCATCTCTTCCTTTGAGGCCATCAACTCCCTTTTTTCCGGGAGCCGCGTTTTTAGATTCGCACAGACCTTCAATATATTTTGGCTCATATTTTCCCCCGGGTCCTCCAGCGCCTCCTCTTCCGCCAAGACCTCCGGAGCCCCCAATTCCTTGAAATCGGTCAACTCGAAAATCAAAACCTTCTTCTTCTCCGATGTTGATTGATAGACTTCCCGTACTTCCACCTGGCTGACCATCAAGTCCATCTCCTCCAGGCAGACCATCACCACCCTCCTTCGGGTTCTGCATGACCTTACAAACTAGGAATTTTTTATTTATGGTATGTTCTTCAGCGGAATAGGCTTTTCCGTTTGCACCGGCAGTGCCTGGTGGCTGATTTTTGCCCATGCTTCCATCACCACCATTTTCTCCTCGAAGTTCCACACGAAGAGAGCCCCTTGCTTTTTTGGCGGATATCGTAATTCGCCCTCCCGGTCGACCGATTCGATTTTCGTTGGCTTTTGCCCCGTCAGGAAAAGTAAAAATTGTGGTGTTTTCTGCTACTAATTCATCCGTTTGAATAATGAAATCTATTCCGTTGGTAACCAGACCCATATTAGATAAGAAAATGCGTTTTGATTTTTCGAAAGCCTGCTTTATTTTTGCGTCTACTAGAACCAATTTTTTTGGATCTCCGATAAGGACAAAGTCTTGAGGAACGGAAATTTTGAGTTTGTCGAATACCTCAGTAACATGAGACGGATTCAGAAGTTCGTATAAATAAGATTTTCCAGAAACAACATTATCAATCAGAGTCAAGTTGGGCTGATATTTGAGAATCCAACTTTGTGAAGTCTGAGTTTCCGTTTTACGAATTAATAACGGCTCTGTTGCGTGTTCCACAAAAATCTTTGCCTGATACTTATAGGGCTCTGGAAGAGCCTCAACACGAATAGATAAAACTTTATTTTCAATTTTGGTATCGGGCACTACGGGTGGCTTTGGTGCGGGTGGCTTTGGTGCGGGTGGCGTTGGCGCGGTTGGCGTTGGCGCGGATGGCGTTGGCGCGGATGGCGTTGGCGCGGATGGCGTTGGCTCGGTTGGCTTTGGAGCGGCTGGAGTATTCGC
>JBFWYS010000279.1:0-5387 GCA_050186175.1 Pseudobdellovibrionaceae bacterium | reverse complement strand
TCTAATGTTTTGAATGTTAAGTGTATGGATGGATTTCGGAAGTTGCCGCGCTGCCTATCCAAAAGGTACGGCGTTCCTCTTGTCTCTTGAGGGTTAGCGGGTTACCTTTTTTAGGGCGTAGATGATATCCCAGAATGGGATGGTTTTGTCGAGATCCTCGATTTTGATGTCGACGAAGAGGTTCGGGCCATCTTGTACTTTGTCAGTTAAGACTTTCTTTTCGATGAGAGAATTGACGTCGTCTGTTTTTACTAAGAAACCCATTTCTCTCATGGAGTCATTTTGTACATCTGTGAGATTGACTCTGTGAAAACCTTTGGCGTTCGGCTGAACTTTTTTTGCAAAGTGAAGCATTGTTTTTGCGATCTTGAGCTCTTCTTCCTTGATGAGAGTACGATCTTTTTCCTGCAGGAAAAGCCATTCATTATGCCACTCGACGAATGCAAAGAGAAGCTCCGGCTTAAAGATTGTTACCTTCGTTCGTCCTTCCCCCTGATCTTCGACTTTCATAAATTTCAGTTCTTCTAGAGCAACCATCAGCTTTTGCATTTTGTGGGTGGCTTCTTGAAAAATCTGAATCGTATAATTACGAACCATTCCCCCATTGACGGCAAGGCCTTCTTCACTTGGTTTTCCGTATTTATGAGCGACCAAATTCAAAATCGAGAGAAGTTTGTTGATCGTGTGGGGCGGGAACATGTCTTTTTCGTTGTCATTTCTCTCAAGAGTCTTAATTCTCTGATTGGCATCGCGCAAACTGTTGTTCACCGTTCGCATGATCGCCTTTGTCCACTCAGGAAACTTTACAAACTGTGCGTGAAGAGCTTTATAAGGAAGTGCAACGACTTCTGTGTCTTTCATCGCTTTAACAGACGCGCTACGAGGCTTGTTGTCAAAGAAAGCCATTTCTCCAACCATCGAACCAGGGCCGATTTCAGCGAGAACGATTTCAGAGTTTGCTTTTGCTTTTACAACAGCAAGCTTTCCAGTCTTAACCACGTAAAGAGCATCAGGGGCATCGCCTTCTCGAAATAAATAGTGATCTTTTAGGATTTTCTTCGATCCACTCACAAAAGGTGCCGCTCCTCAGGTTGAGAACTTCTTAGGTTTATTATAGGGCTCAGTCCCAAGCAGCGCAAGCAGTTGCATCAAAATCAAAACCTGAGTAGTCTTGGATTGTTATGAATATTAGTCCAGCTCTTCACGATCCTATTCGAAATCACCTAACTTCAGTCATTAAAGTTGCCGTAAAAGGTCTAAGTCCTGACAATCAAATTGAAGATCTTAAGATCTATCAGGCTTTGGTCGAGCCCCCCAACCGAGAAATGGGGCATCTAGCTTACGGATGTTTTATTTTGGCAAAGGCGCTCCGAAAGGGACCTCCGCAAATTTCCGGAGAACTAGCCAAGGTCATTTTGCCTGATGATGTGATCGAGATTGTTCAAGCAGCGGGACCTTATTTAAATTTCAAAATCAAAGCGGGAGCGTGGGGAAGTAAAATTTTGGCTCCGCAAATTTCTGGCGCGTATTTTAAAACGCAACTCTTAAACAATGCGCCTCGAACTATCGTCGAATATTCTCAGCCGAATACACACAAAGAATTACACGTAGGACATATGAGAAATATGTGTCTTGGTGCTTCGGTAATTAATTTGCTTCGATATTGCAACCATCAGGTAATTGCATCGACATTTCCGGGAGACGTCGGAACACATGTAGCAAAGTGTCTCTGGTATATGAAATATCACAACCCGTCTTTGGTTCCAGAAACCGGAAAAGGAGAATGGCTGGGGCAATTGTACTCCAAAGGAAATATCAAACTCGAAGATGAATTGGGAACTCCGCAAGAGGCAAAAAATCGTGAGCAACTCACCCTAATTCTCAAACAGCTCGAGGAGAAAAAAGGGGAATTTTACGATCTCTGGAAAGAAACTCGAAATTGGTCGATCGATTTGATGAATCGAGTCTATCAATGGGTTGGAATTGAATTTGATGTCTGGTACTGGGAATCAGATGTCGATTCTTCGTCCGTTAAATATGTAAAAGATCTTTATGCTCAAGGAAAATTAGTTGTCTCTGAAGGTGCCGTTGGAATGGATCTCTCGGAAGAGAAGTTGGGTTTCTGTCTACTTCTAAAAACGGATGGAAATGGCCTTTATGCGACTAAGGATCTTGAGCTCGCAAGACGAAAATTCCAAGACAACAAAGTTGAAAAAAGTATTTACGTCGTAGATGTTCGGCAAGCTCTCCATTTTCAACAAGTCTTCGCGACTCTGAAGAGATTGGGATTCGAACAGGCTGATCAATGTTATCATTTGCAATATAATTTTGTAGAGCTTCCGGACGGAGCGATGAGTTCGAGAAAAGGAAATATCATTCCGATCACGGCTTTAATCGATCAGATGCAAGAGATGATTCGAACCCAATATCTAAGTCGATACAAAGACGAATGGTCTGCGCAGGAAATCGATGAGGTGGCGGCCCAAGTCGCTCGTGGCGCGATCAAGTACGGGATGACCCGAATCGACAACAACAAGAAAATCGTCTTTGATATGGCCGAATGGTTGCGACTCGATGGAGAGTCGGGGCCGTACATTCAATATGCAGCGGCCCGAATTAATAGTTTATGCAGTAAGCTCGGCTATAGTCCGCAAGCTTCGGTGAATTGGTCCGTGCTGACTCACAAAACCGAGTTGGATCTTATGGTACAGCTAGGGCAGTTTAATACGACGATGGTGAGTGCCTGTGAGGCTTATAAACCGGCGACTTTGTGCTCATATCTGTATGAGACCGCAAGAAGATTCTCAGGCTTCTATACCGAATGTTCAATTGGGCAAGCAGAAACAGATGAGATTAAGGTGGCTCGACTTGCTTTAAGTAAAGCAACTCTCGAGGTTTTAAAAAGTGGTCTTGGCGTACTCGGGATTCAAGCTCCGAGTCGGATGTAAGGAGCTCAGTGTTCCGCTGTTTAGTCCATCAAAGCAGAAAAAACGAGTCTCCTTGTCCCCTAAAGCAGCATCACCTTACACTCAGGAGAAATTGTCATTTTTGCTTCCGTTGCTTTAACGATTTGTTCTGGAGTCATGTCGGGCGCATATTCTAATAAGACATATCCTGCCTTAGTTCTCTCCATCACGCCGTAGTCAGTTACAACTTTTGTAACACAATTGACACCAGTGAGCGGCAGCTCACATTTTTTACGAATTTTTGACTTACCTTCTTTGTCCGTATGTTGCATGGCTATGATCACTCGTTGTGCGCCTGCAACCAAGTCCATAGCTCCGCCCATACCTTTAATCATTTTTCCGGGAACCATCCAGTTAGCGATGTTACCTTCCTCATCAACTTCCATTGCACCTAAAACTGTTAGGTCAACGTGACCTCCACGAATCATGGCGAAAGAATCAGCAGACGAAAAGAAACTAGCGCCTTTAACGGCAGTCACCGTTTGTTTTCCCGCATTGATAAGGTCAGGGTCGACATTCTTTTCCGTTGGAAAAGCCCCCATCCCAAGAAGTCCATTTTCGCTTTGAAACATAATGTTTTGATCCGCGGAAATATAGTTTGCAACGAGAGTTGGAATCCCAATTCCAAGATTCACAACAAAACCATCTTCGATTTCTTTTGAAATTCTTAGCGCAATTTGCTCACGAGTTAGAGGCATAACCATCCTTTTCTATTTACTAACAGTTCTTTGTTCTATTCGCTTTTGATAATTTGTTCCCTGGAAAATTCTCTGAACATAAATCCCAGGAGTGTGAACTTGATCGGGATCCAGTTCTCCGACCTCAACCAGCTCTTCAACCTCTGCAACGGTAATTTTTCCTGCCGTCGCCGCCATCGGATTAAAATTGCGAGATGTCTTCCTAAAAACTAAATTCCCAAACTTATCGCCCTTCCATGCCTTAACAAAAGCGAAGTCTCCTTTTATCGCATTTTCTAGAATGTATTTTCTCCCGTCGAACTCACGAACGTCTTTCCCCTCAGCAATGACAGTTCCGAACCCTGTCGGGGTGTAAAAAGCTGGAATTCCAGCCCCGCCAGCGCGCATTCTCTCTGCGAGGGTTCCTTGAGGAGCGAATTCAAGCTCAAGTTCACCACTCATAAACAATTTTTCAAAAAGCGCATTCTCTCCGACGTAACTAGAAATCATTTTTTTGATTTGTCGAGTTTGCAAAAGCATTCCCAGGCCAAAATCATCGACTCCCGCATTATTAGAAACGCAGGTTAGGTCTTTAACTCCTGATTTGCGTAGGGCTTCAATCGAATTTTCTGGAATTCCACATAGCCCAAAGCCCCCCAGAATCAAAGTCATTCCGTCCTTGATTCCGGTGATCGCTTCGTCCGCATCTTTATAAACTTTGGATCTCGACATAATGTCCTCTCGATTTAATTACATTCTTTCAACAATAACGGCGACGGCTTCTCCGCCACCAATACACAAGGTCGCAAGACCGCGCTTTTTATTTTGTGAGTGAAGCGCATGAACAAGAGTTGTTAGTATACGGGCGCCGCTTCCACCAATCGGGTGTCCCAAGGCGACAGCTCCGCCATAAACATTTACTCGTTCCATTGGGATTTCAAGTTCTTTTATCGCGGCAAGTGCGACAACGCTAAATGCTTCGTTGATTTCCCAAAGATCAATATCTCCCACATTTAAGTTTGCACTCGAAAGTGCCTTTTTGATCGCGCCTACAGGTGCCGTGGTGAACCATTTTGGATCTTGAGCAAAAGTTCCTTGTGCGACAATTTTTGCCATTGGTTTAATATTCATCGAGCGAGCTGTTGTTTCAGACATCAAAACAGCTGCTGCAGCTCCATCATTAATCTTGCTCGCATTTGCAGCCGTGATTGTACCATCTTTATCAAAAGCCGGCTTTAGGCTCGGCATTTTGTCAAACTTGGCGTTACCTGGCTCTTCGTCTTTTTCGACCGTCACTTTTTCTTTTTTTAATTCGATCGTCACTGGAGCGATTTCGTTTTTAAAAACCCCAGATTCGATCGCCTTTTGAGCTTTTTTATAAGACTCAATCGCAAATTGATCTTGTTCTTCACGTGTGAACTTGCGATCTTTTACGCATAACTCGGCTGCGCTTCCCATGTGCCAGTTATTATAAGGATCCCAAAGTCCGTCTTTTATCATTGAATCCATGATTTGTACGGAGCCCATTCTGTAACCCGCACGAGAGTTTTCCATCAAGTGCGGAGCCATGCTCATATTTTCTTGGCCGCCGGCTACAACAACTTTTGCTTGTCCCGTGCGAACGCTATCAGCACCTAACATGATAGCTTTTAAACCAGATCCGCAAACTTTATTAATCGTCATGCAAACGACAGAAGGTGGAAGTCCTGCATAAATTGCAGCTTGTCTAGCTGGAGCCTGTCCA
>JBFWYS010000278.1:0-5415 GCA_050186175.1 Pseudobdellovibrionaceae bacterium | reverse complement strand
CCAATGCGTGGAATCTTTGACGGTGATTTAGTGATACATTGCCCGCTGTTGAGATCAATGACCTGCATCTGCGCTGCTTGGCCACTGGGAACCTGCCCACCGACAGTCAAAACCTGAGACGAATTCAAAGCGATGGCCTGGTGATAAATGACACTCGGGCAATGAGTCGCGACCGATGGAATTTGCGTGTAACTCGAAAAGCTCAAGAGCTTACAATTTGACTTCTCAGGCAAAGGACACGTGAGTTCAAATTGATTTCCGCGTGCATCGATCAAAACCAATCGACCTTGCGGAAGCTTGAGTTTTCCAAGAACTGCCATTGTTTTATTGTCGATACGATTGTTTTGCACACTTAGTCTTTCAAGCTTCTCCAAAGATGAAAGATCTGACACGTCGGAAATGTAGTTTCCGTCTAAGTTGAGTTCAACCAGGTTTTTTAGCGCAGCTAAAGGTTTGACTGACATTAGATTTTGTTTTGGAAGCTTGAGAACTTTTAAATTCTTCAATGTTCCAATTGGACGCAAATCCCCAAGCAGAAGGTTTTTCAATTTTGGATTCTCCGAAATCTGGCTAAGGTCCAAAACCTGGAGCTCCTCTAGCTTTGAAGCGAGATTTGCGCAAAAGTCACCTTCTGTTAAGCCTCTCACGCTGTTGCTCTCTTTTAGGTTCTCTTCCACAAACGCTCTAAGGGTGAGCATTGTCTGTCGGACTTCAGGAAATTTGTCGTCGCCAATATCACAGTACTGTACAAAAGTTTCGGCGTCTGTGAGAGCCATAATCGCATCGTACTGCTCTTGCTGAACATCCCCATCCTTTTTTAAACCCTTGTCGGGGTCGATCGCATCGCGAAGTTTATCACCGGCCTCCGAACAAAGTTTACGATCGATACCATAACAATCTGTGACCGCTTCAACCGCTCTTTCAACATTTTTAAAATGGAAATTTTTTAGCACTTCCATCTTCGATTTTTGCTCATCTGAAAGTCGCGGCGCCTGACCTGAATAAAGCTTTTGCGCCAAAACCAAGAGCTCGTGCTGTTTATCAAAAATTTCGGAAACACGCGTGCGCGCAGCTTTCATTGCCAGGGCCTCTTCGGGTGGAGGCGGAATTGTAAATGGCGGCGGGAGATCCCGATAGGGAGCCGTTTCAAGGGAAATCTTCGCGTAGGCGGTTCCACCAGCGATCTGTGCCGGAAAATTCGTTCCGTCTTGCGAGTTTGCATAGCTGATTGCCAGCTCAAGAACCCTTGCACACTTAGAAAGATCCCCGAAGCTACATTTCACAATAACTCGCGAAGCCTTCACGCAATTTGGGTCCGCTTCGGTTTTTTCTGCGAGGTCGGCTTCAGCAACTTTATTCTCGTCTTCGCCTTTCGATTTTTCGGTTTTAACACTTACGGTGCCAGGGCAGAGCACTTTTCCTAACTTGCTCGGGTCCCCCCCATATTGAATGGCCTGGATCGTCATCACATTGCGGGCGCTAAAAGACGTAGAAATTTGTTTTGCGTGCGCTTCGAGATCAAGAGTGGGAGAGTTCATACTGAAGTCGGCGGCGAATTTATTTTTTTGAGATTTCGACACGAACGAAACATTGATGTTAACAAAAAGTCTCGCAGCATAGCTGATCGCGCGAACATACTCGTCTCCGCATCGAGCAAAAAATGCCTTGCTGTCTTTTACAATTTTATCGTAGCCCACCAAGGGCCGAATTGGGAACGCCCGGCTCTGCTCTAAAGTATCTACATAGGTATAGTCCGCAATATAATTGTAAGAGAGGCTAAACTCATTGCTCTTTGACTCATTTAAAAAGTCCGCAGAAGCTTGGGCCGTTGTAACTCCGGTTTTGTATTTACCTTTGGCGCTGATCTCGAGTTTGTCAGCAACAGCCCTTTCATCTTTTTGCATTCTAAGACTTAAAGCTCCAATCGGAATTTCCATTTCTTTGACTGGTTTTCTTCCATCATCAGTTGCGTTATCGACACAGACTGGTTTGAGCGTCTGAGTTCGAGAATCGTAGCCCGAACCAAGAGATCTTGCGTTCGTAGGCTCTAGTGCAAGAGGAATTTTTGATGCTTCTACGGTTGATGCAAACATTAACAGAAGAAGCATCTTACTTGGATTTTTCATAACTGGGACCTTTCTAAATTTTGTAAGTAAGCAAGTGCCGGCGATTGAGGAAAGGCATCTCGCATTTTCTTGATCTGTTCGTCGGCGTGATTTTTGTAAATCGTAAAGAGAATCTGCAGATCGTGCTTGTAAACTGAATCAACCGTCACGATTTTATGTACGACATCGATTAAAAGGCTCTCAACATAAACAGCCGCTATAGTTTGAGTATTAGTATCATCTGACAATAAAGCTCCAGCTAATTTTGCAATTGCTTTCGAAGATTGAGAGTTGTCCTGATTCAACGTGATCGCAAAAAATGATTTTCTAAGTTCGCGATTGATTTCTGTTTTCGAAACCGACTCTAATTCTTGGGTCACTTTTTTCGCGACGTCTTGAGTGAGAGGCCGAGAGAACGAGAATCGAGTTTCAGAACTAGCTCCTTCTCTCGGGTCTTTCGACATTCGAAATATAAACGATAGAACCAGCAGAGGAACTATGACTAGGATCACTCCGGTTTTTTTATCTGGCATAAACATAATCTCTCCTTTCTCAGGGCATTTCGAAATCGAGATTGATTTCATTCTTGATTATACTTAAACCTTGGGTCGCTTCTGCATTTCGCACCGGTCGCAAGAGGCCTGGAAGAATTTCCATAATTTTTGGCCAAGTGTAGATAACCAAATGGTAGGGACGATTCTGTATTGCACCGTTATAGTACATGTTGAGGAAAGGAGCTGAGATCTCTCCCGTTTCACCTTCTAACTCCTGAACGAGCACTGACTTTCGCCCCCACACAGAATTGAAGGTCACATAAACTTTGTATCCGAGATCAAATGTAAGGCGAGTACCACCACGCAGTTCAACTGACATCAGATCAAATTTGCTCATGCAAACAGAAACGACAGCCTCTTGATCCGAAAATTGCTCCATGAGGAGTGCCGGAAGAGCAACCACTTCTGTAAACCTTTCGCCATATTTATGGTTTTTGAATGGATAACCGCGAAGAATATTTTCGATCTGCGCACGATTTCCTTCCCCACCCTGGAAAACGCTGTCAACTCCGTTTCGCCCACAGCAGTCTGTCCTAGTTAAGACTCCGACCGAAAGCACACGCGGCTTTACATCCGAACAAAATGCAACGGCTCCTGGTTTTAGAAACTCATATTTATAGTTTCTAACTTGCTCGATCGTCGGAACCGCTGCGAAAGCAGAAGCCGCTACCCCAATTTGAGCAATCGTAATCGCGAGATTGTTTAATAGGTTCATAAGTTTTCCTTTCTTTCCTTTTTTAAAGGAGGCTTAAGTTGAACCGAATCTAAACACCCTTGACCTGAAGCAATAGATTTACTAATTTAATTATTAATGCTATTATTAATAATTAAGCTATCTTATTGATTTATCATATTGATATTTAAGGATATTTTATGATTTATGAGTTTACAGATTATAAGCGATTTTTAAATACCCAGATCGCCTCCTTACCAAAAAAGGGCCGCGGGCAAGCGCGAAAAATCTCTGAACATCTCGGAGTTCACTCTGTGGTCATTAGCCAAATTCTTTCGGGAGATCGCGACTTCACTCATGAACAAGCACTCGAAGTCGCGCAGTACTTCGGTCTTGATGAACGCGCCACCATTTATTTTTCGACTCTGGTTTTGAAAGCGCGAGCAGGAACGAAAAAGTTAAAAGATCATCTAGAAGGACAGCTTGAGAAAATGCGCGAAGAGGCGCTTGACCTTAAAAATCGATTGTCCCATTTGCAAGAGCTAAAGGAAGAAGACAAAGCCATATTCTTTTCGGACTGGACCTACACTGCAATTCTTTTAGCCACTTCTATCAAAGGATTAGACAATATCGATGCCATCGCTCAACGCTTTCAAATGGACCGCCCTCAAGTCGCAAAGATATTAGAATACCTTGTGGCCAGCGGATTGGCTGTGCAAGACGGGCGCGGCTCCTATAAACATGGAGAGATCTCACCGTTTTTGGCAGCTGACAGTCCCTATATCACTAACCATCATCGGAGTTGGCGTCTAAAGGCACAAGAAAAAATGTCTGTTCGCAAACCGCACGATTATTTTCTTTCACTTACGACTGTTATCTCACAAAAAACGAAAGAGCAGATTCGCGAAGAACTTATAAATGTCACGACCAAAATAAATCAACAAATTGATAACTCGAGTATCGAAAAGTTAACTTGCTTAAACATCGATTGGTTCGATTTTTAAGGACGGCTTCGAAGATACTCGAGGTATACGCCCCAATTGGTCTCGTACTCCCAATTCACTTCTGACTCCTTAAGAAGATCCTCAGAAATCGAAGTCGATATATGAATCGCCACTTCATTAACTAAGACTGAAACTTTCTTCTTATCCTTAGAAGCACGGACTGAAAATTCATTAAACTTTTCTAAGTTTAAATTTTTTATAACTCCGGCCAATTTTGAATTGAACCAAATTTCGATAAGTGGGCCTCTTCGCTGGAATGAAATTCTCTGTCCCGGCAACACTGGACTAAAAACATTTTTCATTTTTGGATCCAGCTCCAACTTAACCTTATCTACGGGCATAAGAAACTCAAGAGCAAATGCCGAACCATCAGCAAGCCAAGCACGAGCATCTATTTGAAAATTTTCTTCGGGCTGTGGAAAACGAAGAATTCCAGAACCCGCGATATTCCCATAAAAACATTGGAGCCCGAGAGAAAATACTGAAAACGTAAATGAATCACAAGTAGCTGGCTCAAATATTATTTTACCATCTTTTGGCGAAACTCGATTTAACAACCCCCGTGGCTTAAGAGTTCCACGTGCTCTTTTTTCGTCTAAAACTTTTTCATGTTTGGCTCGTGCGATGACATCCTTAGGAGGATGAGCTCTGTTGACGTCCTCGAGAGTCTGAGGAGCCATGTTTCTGCTTAAATGAAGTGTAAATTCGGCCAAAGCCGGAATCTTAAAAATTTCATGATCTTTCACGGCCGCAGGATACATCGTCAAAATCTGATTCACAGTTTTTTGTAACTCAAAGTTACTCATACCCAAGACATGCTGATAAATTCGAAAAAACTCATGCAACAGAAGCGCAGCCTGACTTCGCTGACCGGTCATATTAAATATGCGGACATCAACAAAAATAATCTGGTTAAATTCATTTGAATCTGGGTCAACTTGCCAGTAGGCCCCCGCGATCACATTCGGATCCCAGTAAATATTTTTCAAATGAGGAAGAGAGTCAATTTCGGCGAGCTTCGCTATGCGCAGTGAAGTTACAAAAAAAGGAAAGTAGTTCTTTGAGAAGAGGTCAAAGAG
>JBFWYS010000277.1:0-5427 GCA_050186175.1 Pseudobdellovibrionaceae bacterium | reverse complement strand
CAAACTTATTTAGGACCAATCACCGCGCGGATTCTAAGATTCTGGTTCGTTTCAAGAGAAATCGTCTTTGTTCTTGTAATCCCGCTGGTTGTTGTGATCAATCCACGAACGATGGTCTCCTCATCATTTACCAAGTGACCAGAAAAAGCTTCGATCAATCGTCCCAACCTTGCAGCCGTTCCTGACCGTCTTTTATAGGTAATTACAAATGTCTGTTTAGAACCATCCGAAAGCGACAACTGAACTGCATCCGTTCCACTTCGTGAAAGTTCGCCCGTGCACACTTTTTTAATCGCTACGATACCGGTGTGTGCACCTTCATCACGCTGGCCGCACTCACGTGCTTGGAATTTTTCTTTTGGAGCTGCACTAACTTGAAGGCTTCCCGCCATAACAAATAAAACGACTAGTGTTTTCATCATATATTTTCCTTAATAAAGTTTAAAAACAGGTTTCGAGGAGTTTACCTTCAGCTCTCTAGAGACACTAGATCGCAGCTGCCGAATGGCAGATTTTTCATGAAAAGAGCCGAAGTGTCTTAAAGTTCAACAGCATAGGGCCTAAGCTTTTATTTTAGGCCCTTATAATACTCTACAAGAAACCGAATCCCGAAAGAAGTCCCTAGGTCGCGACTGAGAGTCTCATTTTGCCTAGGCTTTATCTTGAGATCTTTATAGGCTCCCCGAACCTCTTCAATATGAAAGTCCTCGGAATACTGATGATTTACGAGCCAAAGAGCCGCCTGATTGATATTCCTAGAAAAATCAGGTCCGATAACGGGGTTCGAGAGCTTCAACCAAAGAATTCCGGCAAAAGCCACAGCCGAACCTGAATAGCGATCTTTTATTTTGTCTTTATCACGAGCTTGCAAATCCAAACTTCCGTCAGGTAGCTGATAGCGCGCATAGTATTCTGCAGTTTTGAGGGCAGAGTCTAAATATTTACGAGCTGCAAAAGTCTCAAAACAACGGATCAAGGCCTCGGCATGCCAAACATTAAATCGTGGATGAATGTAGCCAACCTCTTTCGCATTCGGAGCAAAATCCATCCACAAGCCGTTGGCGTCCTGCCTTGCGACAGTCGCATTACATTGTTCTTGAAAGGCCTTCCTAAATTCTTCTTTTTTTGAAAACAAAAAAGCATCGAGAAATAAGGAACCTTCGATATTGATCCGCTCTAGGTAGGGGTTGGCTCCACCACTACGGCCACGGACTTGCTCCACAGTTTTTAAAACTTGTGACGTGCGAATGTCGATATTGTCAAAATAAAGACCTGGCTGCGTTCCTGGAGTTTTTTTAAGAAGAAACTCGCCAGCTTCCGTTGCGACTTGTGCATAACTTAGATCCTGAGTGGCCGCCGACAACTGATACAAACCTGCTGTTCCATCGGAAACGGTTGAGAATAAAATAAAACCTTCTAAGTCATCACCATGATCTGCCTTGATCAAGCCTTTGAGAACTCCCTCTTTATACTGTAGACTCTTCCACCAATCGCCTGCTTTTTGCGCCTTCAATAGATAATTTTTTTCAGGAAACAAAGTCTGGGCTGCCACGAGAGCATAAATCATTTGGCCGGTGTGCCACGCGGGCTCATAAAGCTGCCATTTTTTTTTCTCGATAAAATAATCGCATCGAGAGTTTCCAGAGACCGGATCAAGGATAATATTAGCTCCATAATCAGCAGCCCTCTCAATTGATTTTAAGATCATCTCTCGAGTGACGGCGGTATATCCTTGATTATTCGCGTGATAAGAGGGGCGTCCAAACCGTTTAAAAAGAAAAATTGAAATCGCGACAAGAGACGCCACGACTAAACTCAAAATTAAAATAACTTTTTTTGCAGATCCGCGAGAACTAAGTGGAGCTCTCATTTGCAGCTTAACTTTTTGCAGAAGCAAAGCTTGTGACTCTAGACTCTAAAAGGGCCATCGCACCAAAAAGCACGAAAGAATAAAGCCACGTACTAGCTAGAGTGTTACGGAAAAAGGGAACTGCGGATGTAAAGCATTGTGCCAGCCCATCCATGGTCATCGGATAAAGCATTCCCGATTGCCAAACTCCGAAGTTTGTAATCGCGAAAAAAAGAAGACTTGAGATAGTACCACCGACCAAAGGAACAACCAAAAGCTTCAGGGTTTTATTCTGCCGAGAAAAAGTAGCCTGCCCTAAAAGACCTATCACTGTTGTCAGCGCGAAGGCCCCGTATACGTACGGCATTAACATGTGAAAACCTAAAAAAGCATCGCTGATAAACAAAGCTGCAAGCGGAACAACAAAAGCCATCGTTTTATTTCGAAAGTGAGCACCCGCAAAAAGAGCTAAAGCACCGATCGGAGTAAAGTTCGGAGCGATCGGAAGCAATCGTAAAAGAGCAAACGCCAAAATTAATCCTGCCAAAATCATGTTTCTTTGATTGAGCTTCGTCACGGTCTTACCTCACATTTCATATCTTTAACTAAGATAGTTCAGTACCTTAGATCAAGGTTTGGGACAAGAAGGAATTCTCATCCGATTCTAAAAAGAGATCTAAAAGCATTTAGACCTATTTTGGAGGAGCCAACCCTAACTTTTCTTCAAGCTCCAACAAGAATCCTGCGATTTTTTTAGCATTGGAACCAAAGTCGCTCTTACCAAATCGGGATTTGGATCGCATATCTACGCGGACTATGGGGCGCGAAGAGAGCGAGGCAATCCGGATTACAAAATCATCTTTAAATTTAAAAATGGCACTGGTCGAAACACCTTCAATCGTTCCCGCTTCCAAAGATTCGGAAACTAACTGCCACTGAGGATTGTTTTTCACAATTTGCAAAGCGATATTATAAACCTCATCGTAAGACTTATTTGCGATTTCCATTCCCTGAAGTTTTGTGTACTTTTCGGAGACTGTTTTTTTAACATCCTCAGGCATCTCCATATCGCGTCCCGAATTTTCAGGGAGCTCGCGAATTTTTTGGAAAGCTGGCGGAGAGGATACATCCGTTGCGACATCCGCTATTCTGGGAAAACTAAAAGACCACATCAAAAATCCCAAAAAACACATAAAATACATCGAGCCAGTTCCAGTAAAAATAAAACCAGCTTGCTTTTCTTTGCGGAACAAAAGCAAAATTCCAGCTGCGAAGAGAATCACGCCTGCAAGCAGACAGATCTGAAACAAAATAAAGGCTCTATAGCTTGGAATGACATCCGCAACGGAACCCAAAACAGCAATTAAAATTCCCAACAGCGGAACCAAAGAAACTAAAATAAATCTCACTAAACTCACTCCTTACTAGCGCGACTGCGAAAGTCTATTTTGAACCAAATCCTGAACCACAGACGGATCCGCCAAAGTTGAGGTATCCCCTAACTGATCCGGCTGGTTTTCAG
The DNA here is from genome assembly GCA_050186175.1 of Pseudobdellovibrionaceae bacterium. GTDB lineage: Bacteria > Bdellovibrionota > Bdellovibrionia > Bdellovibrionales > Bdellovibrionaceae > JBFWYS01. The sequence continues at coordinate 2,056 of JBFWYS010000277.1, read as the reverse complement.
CGATCTTTCGCAAAATACGTCGCATGATTTTTCCAGATCTTGTTTTCGGCAAGCCCGGCGCCCATTGCAACAAATCTGGAGTCGCAATAGGACCAATCTCTTTTCGTACCCAAGCCACTAAATCTTTTTTCAAAGTATCTGTGGATTGAACGCCCGATTTTAAAGTTACAAAAGCATAAATTCCCTGTCCTTTAATATCGTGGGGAAAGCCGACGACAGCAGCTTCAGCCACGGATTCGTGCGCAACCAAAGAACTTTCGATCTCAGCTGTTCCTAAACGATGTCCCGAAACGTTTAACACATCGTCCACTCGGCCCGTGATCCAATAATATCCATCTTCGTCTCTCCGGCATCCATCACCTGTAAAATACATCCCAGGAAATGCAGAAAAATAAGTGGATTCAAAACGGGTGTGATCTCTGAATACCGTTCGCATTTGACCTGGCCATGAATCACGAATTGCGAGCACTCCCTCGCCAATTCCGTGGATTTCTTTTCCGTTTGTGTCCAAAAGAACGGGCTGCACTCCAAAAAATGGAAGTGTTGCAGAGCCCGGCTTAAGCGCAACAGCGCCAGGAAGCGGAGAAATCAAAATCCCCCCTGTTTCGGTCTGCCACCAAGTATCTACGATGGGACAACGATTTTCTCCAACAACACGATGATACCAGAGCCATGCTTCAGGATTGATCGGTTCTCCAACAGAGCCTAAAAGACGCAACGATTTACGCGAAGTTTTTGAGACCCACTGATCGCCCTCGCGCATGAGCGCTCGCAACGCGGTTGGTGCAGTATAAAAAACCGTAACTTTATGTTTATCAATGACATCCCAGAATCGAGAAAAGTTAGGATAGGTGGGCACGCCTTCAAAAACTAAAGATGTCGCACCATTGGCAAGAGGCCCGTACACAATATAACTATGTCCCGTCACCCACCCCACATCAGCTGTGCACCAGTAAATGTCTTCGGGCTTATAATCGAAAACCATTTTGTGCGTAAACGAAGCCTGCAATAAATATCCGGCAGTTGTGTGCAAAACACCCTTAGGTTTGTTTGTGGATCCCGAAGTGTATAAAATAAAAAGTGGATCTTCGGCGTCCATTGGCTCGGCGGGGCAATCTCCAGAGACTTTTGTTTTTTCCTCGTGGTACCAAAGATCTCTATCTGCGTTCCATGCAACTTCCGCCGCCGTATTTTTAACAACCAAGACTTTTTTTACCTGCGGACAGTTCTTAAGAGCTAGATCTACATTTTCTTTAAGCGCGACAGTCTTTCCACCGCGACGGCCTTGATCGGCCGTAATCACAAAAGAAGAATCACAATCTAAAATTCGATCGGTTAAAGATTGAGGAGAAAATCCACCAAAGACAACGGAGTGAACGGCTCCAATACGAGTACAAGCAAGCATTGCATACACTGATTCCAAGATCATCGGCATGTAAATGGTAACTCGATCCCCTCTTTTTACACCCTGAGCTTTAAGAACATTCGCAAAATAACAAACCTCTTCGTGCAACTTCTTATAAGAGACAGACTGAGTTTTTTGTTCAGGACTATCAGGCTCAAAAATGAGCGCGGTTTTATTTGGAATAGTTTTTAAGTGCCGATCCAGGCAATTATAACTCACATTTATTTTACCGCCCAAAAACCATTTGATCGAAACTGGAGAATTAAAATTTGTCTCCTTCACTTTGTCCCATTTTTTAAACCAATGGAGGGACTCCGCCTTATCAGCCCAAAAAACCTCTGGCTTTTCAACCGACTCTTTATACAATTTTTGGTACTGATCCCAATTGATATGGGCCTGATTGCGAAAGGACTCCGGAACTGGAATCGTCTGTCCACTCATAGTCGCCTCTCCTTAGAGAGGCCACTCCAGCAATTCCAAGAGACTCAGTCAATGCGCAGACCTGCACACCGAAGCGAAAATGGGACGCGGCATTACTTCAGGCGAACTCGCGCAATTTCCGCGGCCATCGCCTGTAAGTCTTCAGAAGTTGAGTTGAGAACCAGTGAACCCATCAATCCGTAAAGTGACATTTGCAGGAGGAATGAGGTA
>JBFWYS010000276.1:0-5429 GCA_050186175.1 Pseudobdellovibrionaceae bacterium | reverse complement strand
TTGTTAAAAAAAAATCGAAGCGAAAAGTATGCGAAGTACAAAAACGAGCCGACCGTAAAAAGAAAAAGCAAGGGCATGAGCAATCGAACGCCGGCTTCGCCGCCAATTTTGTAAAAGAGGGCAGTCAGCATATGAAACAAAAATTCTTTGTCTGTATAAAGTATATCCCAGCCAATCCCACTTGCTTGAGGAAGAGTCGAGGCAAATCCATTTTCGGCGATTTGTTTTGTTAAAGCTAAATGGTAATAATAATCGGGATCGTGGAGTTGTTGAAAAATCATAATTAACCGTGAATTGACTCTGGTCTATCGTCAAGAAGTGTCCGCTGCTTGATATTTGCAGGCGCTGTAAATCCCCAGCTGTGGAACATAATTGTTTGATTTAATCAGCAGAGAACGTCTCAAATAGAGAAATGCCGTAAGAACTGTTGCGTATATGTTGTGTTTCAAAGCATACTAACCTTAATCAAGTAAAACGTGAGTTTAATGTCGTGGATTTAACATGCACTTAGGCATGGAGGAGACAGTATGAAGGTCGTCAGTGGATACGCAGCAGTTTCCCACTTTTTGAAGAATAAAAAGGGCTTCTCTCTTGTAGAGTTGATGGTTGTTGTTGCAATCATCGGTATTTTGGCGACGGTCGCAGTGCCACAAGTACAAAAATTTATCGCGAAATCTCGTCAATCAGAAGCACGCTCGATGTTGGGCACTTACTACACTGCCGAAAAAACATTCTTTGCCGAATACACTGCTTACTGGCATGGTTTTCAACAGATCGGTTTTAATCCGGAAGGTCTTCTTCGATATCGTACCGCTTCTGGTACGAGCCCAGCGGTATTAGCTAGTATTGGATATCCAGGAACACCGTCGAACAACAATATCTCCGGAAGCACCGCCACTTATTGCGCTTTGGCGACCACTCAATGTAACGAGTCGCCGTACGTTGTAAATACCAACGGTGGAAATATGAACAATAGTGCATTCACAGTTGAGTCTGCAGGTAATATTGACTCTGATGCGACGGTCGATCGTTGGAGAATGACAGAAACCAAAACCTTAACAAACGTATCTGCAGATGCGGATGATTGATCTCTAGATTCAGTTGTTAAAACTGAAGTTTAGAGACAAAATGAGGGCGTGAAAGCCCTCATTTTTTTTATTCTTATCGCCGCAGGCTCTTTCTCTAGTTGGAAAATCAGTTACGAGTTTCCCTATCAAAAAAATTATCTGTATGTGCCGCCTCCTCGCGGAATGGAGCATTTTGCTTTTGGTTATAAACCCGTTCTTGCAGATATGCTTTGGATTCGTGCCATTCAGGACTTTGCGGTTTGTGAATACAAGCTGGATCCAGATAACAAGACCGAAAAGGAATGTAATAAATCTTGGCTTTATCAAATGTTGGATCGACTCACCGATCTGGCGCCGAAGTTTCGTTTTGCTTATTCTTTGGGAGCCTCTTCGCTTTCTGTTTTTGTCGAAGACAAAGAAGGAGCGACGGCCCTTTTTGATAAAGGGGTTCTCAATTTTCCGAAAGACTGGATTATTCCCTATCGAGCTGCTTACCACGCGATCTATGAAACGAAAGATACGTCCAAGGCGGCCCAGATGCTTGAACTTGCGGCAAAAAATGGGGCTCCCCCCTGGACTTATTCTTTGGCAGCTCGGCTTTACACCGAGTCTGGAAAGAAGGAGTTGGGGGAGACGATCATTCAGCAGATGATCGAAAGAGGGGAACCAAAAGAGTTGATCGAGCGCACTCGTGAGAAAGTGGATAAGGCCGCTAAAGCTGACGAAAGCTCCAAGCTTTAGAGGCGTCTTGTTAAGATCAATTCACATTGACAGGCCCCTTTGACGCCCCATATTTAAAAAAGAGCGCTTGCTCACAAAAAAGCAGACAACGAAATGGGAGAATAAATGGCCGGTCCGCGTGATTATTACGAGGTATTGGGTGTTGATCGTAATGCCGATCAAGACACGATTAAAAAAGCCTACCGAAAACTCGCTATGCAATTTCACCCTGATAAGAACCCGGGGAATAAAGAGGCCGAAGATAAATTCAAAGAGGCGGCCGCGGCCTATGAGGTTTTAGGAGATCCCGAAAAAAGAGCAAAGTACGATCGTTTTGGTCATGCCGCATTTTCTCAAGGTGGCAGGGGTCAAGGCTTTCAAGATGTTGAGGATATTTTTGCGAGCTTTGGTGATATCTTCGGAGATTTCTTCGGAATGGGTCGCTCTGAAAGCTCACGTTCTCGAGGCCCGCGTAAAGGGGCCGATCTTAGATATTTAACAGAAATTTCTTTAAAAGAAGTGATTGAGGGTGTTGAAAGAGAAATCGAATTCGACACGGAAGTTCACTGTGCAGAATGTACGGGAACGGGAGCTGAAAAAGGCTCAAAACCAGAAACCTGCAAAACTTGCCAAGGTTCGGGACAGGTCGTGCGTTCGCAAGGATTTTTCTCGGTCGCATCTCCCTGTCCGCAATGTCATGGAAGTGGTCAGAAGATTTCTAAGCCTTGCAAAACCTGTAAAGGAAAGGGTCGCGCCTCTCAGCATAAAAAAATTCGTCTTACTATTCCTGCGGGAGTTGATACGGGAACTCGTTTGCGTGTCGCGGCCGAAGGTGAGGGCGGATATTTAGGTGGCCCTCCAGGAGATTTGTATGTTGAAGTTCGGGTCCGCGAAGACGCTCGTTTTGTAAGACGTGGTGATGATCTGATCACCGAAGTTTCGGTTTCTTACCTGCAAGCTATTTTAGGGGCTGACATGGAAGTTTCCACCGTTAACGGCAAGGGTAATTTAGAGGTTCCCCGAGGAGCCCAAGTGGGAGACGCCATTAAGCTTTCTGGGCATGGAATTCCCTCCTTAAGGAGTGGAAAACGTGGGGATTTATACTTCCAGTTGGGAGTAGAGTTTCCTGTAAAGATCTCTAAAGACGAAGAAGACTTGCTGCGTAAGCTTGCTGAAATTAAAGGCATAAAAGTGAAGCCGACCGAGTCGGGCGGGATTTTTGGCCGTAAAAAGTAAGGAACCTAACTTTGTCGGGCTCTCCTTACGAGTTTTTAGGTGTGACCAATTCTTCTCAGTCTTTATTGTGAAAAAACTGCCTCAATCTGAGATTTGTACCTTGACGAAATCCCCTTCAATCCCACATTTACCTTAGCTGACAAAGTTCGCGGACAACTAGTCATAATAATGAAGAGTTCAGTGAATTTGGCTTAGAAGGAGATGGAGACATTATGAGCAATAAAACTAAAATCATCGGGATCGACTTAGGTACAACCAACTCTGTTGTGGCGATCATGGAAGGTGGCGAACCGAAGGTTCTTGTTAACGAAGAAGGTGCAAGAACAACTCCCTCTGTTGTGGCATTTACAAAAGATGGCGACAAACTAGTAGGGCAAATTGCAAAGCGCCAAGCCGTTACAAATCCTGAAAATACAATTTATTCTTCAAAACGTTTTATCGGTCGTCGACATGAAGAAATCGCAGAAGAATTAAAGCTTGTTCCCTACACCGTTGTTCCAAAAGGCAATGACTGTGCTTTTAAAGTTCAAGACGGAAAATTGGTTTCCCCTGAAGAAATCGCAGCCAGCATTCTTGGAAAATTGAAAAAAGTAGCTGAAGATTATTTGGGTCATGAAGTCACAGAAGCTGTTATTACAGTTCCTGCATATTTCAATGACTCCCAAAGACAGGCGACTAAAGATGCCGGCCGAATTGCTGGTTTAAATGTTCGTCGTATTATCAACGAACCAACTGCAGCCGCTCTGGCTTACGGTCTAGATAAAAAGAAAGAACAAAAAATCGCGATCTTCGACTTCGGGGGAGGGACGTTTGATATTTCCATCCTAGAAGTGGGCGACAATGTCGTAGAAGTTAAAGCAACTAACGGTGACACACACTTGGGTGGTGATAACTTTGATATTCGTATTCTCGAGTGGATGATCTCTGAATTTAAAAAAGATCAGGGGATCGATCTGAAAAACGATAAAATGGCTTTGCAGCGTCTTCGTGAAGCCGCGGAGAAGGCAAAAATCGAATTGTCTTCAGCGCAAGAGACAGACATCAACCTCCCATTTGTAACTGCAGATCAATCAGGTCCTAAGCACTTACAGTTGAAGTTGAGTCGTGCGAAGTTTGAGCAGTTGATTGCGGATCTTATCGAGCGCTCTCTTGAGCCTTGCAAAAAATGTATGGCCGATGCGGGAATGAAAGCATCAGAAATTGATGAAATCGTTCTGGTCGGGGGTTCAACTCGTGTTCCTTTGATCCAGAAAAAAGTAAAAGAATTTTTTGGTAAAGAGCCGAATCGTTCTGTGAACCCAGATGAAGTCGTAGCGATTGGTGCTGCTGTTCAAGGGGGCGTTTTAGCGGGTGACGTAAAAGATGTTCTTCTTTTGGATGTGACTCCATTGTCATTGGGTATTGAAACTTTGGGTGGCGTGATGACGAAACTCATCGAACGCAACACAACGATCCCATCTAAGAAGTCACAAGTATTCTCAACTGCAGCCGACAATCAGCCCGCGGTTGATATCCATGTTCTTCAAGGTGAGCGCCAGATGGCGACCGACAACAAAACTTTGGGCCGCTTTGAGTTGATGGGAATTCCACCAGCTCCAAGAGGAGTTCCACAGGTCGAAGTGACTTTTGACATCGACGCTAACGGTATCTTGAATGTATCTGCAAAAGATTTGAGTTCTGGAAAAGAACAAACAATCAAGATCACAGCTCAGTCAGGTCTTTCTGAAGAAGATATCAAGCGCATGGTTCGTGATGCTGAAGAACATAAGCGTGACGACGATGAAAGAAGAGAGCAGGTGACTCAGGCTAATAACCTAGATAACTTGATCTACAGCACTGATAAAATGTTGAAAGACGGAAAAGATCTTCCAGCTGACGACGTAAAAACTGCACAAGAGGCAATCGATCAAGGTCGCAAAGCGATCGAAACAAAAGCGCCAGCTTCAGAGATGAAGGCGATTTTCGAAAGACTACAGAATGTAAGTCACAAGCTTTCTTCTGAAATGTACAAAAAATCGACGGGTGCCGAGCAGGGTGCCGCTCAACCAGGAGCTGATGCAGGTGCTGCAGGTGGCGAAGAGAAAAAAGAAGGCGGGGATGATGTTATCGATGCTGACTATAAAGATGTGAACTAACTATTGAGATTAAAAAACTCAAAAATAAAAAGCCTGATGAAAATCAGGCTTTTTTTTGCTCAAAGAGTTATGCAACTTTTCAGGCGTTCTCGTTAAAATGGACGAAAGGTCAACTCTTCAAGTCCCATCCCTATTGATTTCGAAAAGTGGAAACTGGTCCCCTTCATTGGGGAGTTTTCGAGCGGTTTCCACTTCGTCCTCCATGAGTTTTTTATACCTTACAAGGTCTTGTGGGTCGGACGACAATCCTGATTTGCTTCGCAAATCAGGA
>JBFWYS010000275.1:0-5431 GCA_050186175.1 Pseudobdellovibrionaceae bacterium | reverse complement strand
TGTTCGCATAAAATGCAGCGGCGAGTAGATTCACTCCCAATTTTCCGAGAGACTCTTGCTGTTCGAGACGATACTTATCCAACATTTTTACGTGCATGACGATTTCGTTGTAGGGGCCGAGGGGTTTTGTTTGAAATTTCACTCCCATCCAACCGTGACAGTATCTGCGATTTCCTTCGGAGCCTGTGGTGACTGTGTTTGCAAATGCAAAGAAACACGTTTTACTGCCACGAACTTCTTTGAGCCGTCTTTCTAAGAGGCTCACTTCTTTTTCCAGCATTTTTTTTACGCGTGACTCACAAACATAACGACCTGACTTTTCTTTGCCGTAAATTTCGTCGGAGTAAATCATGTCGTAGGCTGAAATTGTTTTTGCAATTGTTTGAGAGGCATGACCCGCTTGAAAAAAATGCCGAGCGACTTCTTGGCCGGCTCCGATTTCGGCAAATGCCCCGTAGCGTAAAAGATCTTGATTGATAAAGAGAGCTTTTCCTTGAGTCGTTCTTTTTGTGTGCATGGTGGTCAGTTTTTCCATAAATTCCAGTTCGTTAGCGGTCTTTGCAGTGTATCGTGCAACACCTGCTCAGGGGAGAGCCAGTTGTTCGATTTTTTACGAAAAGCAGACTCTCGGATTTTTCTTCTCGACTTAAGGTTTGACACCCTCCTGGACTCTTGATGAGCTGACGACTCGTTTTTTTAAACAAGGTGCTTTAAAAGGTACCCCTATAAGGAGGATCTATGCGTTCTATTTTAACAAGCGTGATCGTGTTATTGGCTTCATCAATTGCGTTCGCTTACCCAGCTGTAAACGACATGTCTACATTGGTTGGAACTGCGACGATGCAAACAGGTGAGAAGTACGACATGTCTCTTGAAATGAAGTTGACTCAGTTCGATGCTGCTCAAAATTCATACTTTCAAGTAAACACAACAACTGTTGCAGGCAATGCACAAAAAGAAGAGGCTTGGGTAAAAGCTTCTGATCTTATTTCTGCTGACCAAGTTAAAAACGTACTTGCAAACTGCACTCAGTTTGGCGGACGTGTTGAAGACGTAGCTACTAAAGTAGGCGTTTTCAAAACTTGCGCAATGTTAAAAGAAGATCAATCGCAAGAAGCTACCTACTGGATCGGTGACGTACCATTCGGTATCGTAAAAGCGATCGTGACAAGCAAAACTGAAGGTTACACTGTGGACCTTACAGTTGAATCTTTCCAAGCTGGTAAGTAATTTCTCGAAGAAGTTATTTTTCTGAATACAAAAAAGGACAGGGTGAAAACTCTGTCCTTTTTTATTGGTTTAAATCTTCGTCGTAACCTGATCCAACAACTTCTCTTCGGTCGGAGTCTCGGCCTTCACCCAGCCCGTAATCACAAGGCTCATCGCTTGCTCAATCGGCATATCAACCTCGGTGAGTTGCGATCTTTTTACTAAATAAGTGTAACCGCCCATTCCGTAACTAAAAGGAATGTATACAGCGACTGATTCTGGATCATTAAGCGCGGCGGGTAAGTCGCTAAATTTTTCTCGCGTAACCACTCCAATTGATCGCATGCCGTTGCTCCAATTGACGAGCACAACCGATTTGTGACCTTCGCTCTTTTTCGAGAACAAATTCATTAAATCGCGAAGGGGAGAGTAAACCACCTTGAAAAATGGAATCTTTGTGAGTCTTTTTTCAATTTGTCTTAAAAATTGCGCCGTTAAATAATTGTTAAGTAAAAGACCAAAAAGAAAGATCAGTATCACCGTCGCAAGAAGTCCCAAGCCAGGAATGTAAAAAGCTTCTGGAAGAACAAGTCTCAATACGTGTCCCAAAAAACTGTCGAGAATCCGAGCTGCCGCTACGGCCAAATAGATAGTTAAAGCAAAAGGAAGAAGAGTGACGAGGCCGCTGATGAAAATCTTATTGAACTTCGACATAGATTAAAACTACCATGTTTTTCAATCGACCGACAAGGGGGAGTCTATGCATCCGTGGCACGATGTAAGTTGTGGTGAAGATGTACCAAATATTGTTCAGGCAGTTATTGAGGTCCCTCGAGGTTCCAAAAACAAGTATGAGCTCGATAAACCAAGCGGGCTTATTAAGGTCGACCGAGTCCTTTTTAGTTCGGTTCATTACCCGGCAAATTACGGTTTCATTCCTCAAACCTACTGTGATGACAATGATCCGCTCGACATTTTAGTTCTGGGGCAAGAACCCACAGTTCCGCTCTCGATTATGACTGCAAAGCCGATTGGTGTAATGAAAATGGAAGACCAAGGGGAGGCGGACGACAAAATTATCGCCGTGCATTACCATGATCCTGAATATTCTCATTACAACACAATCGAAGAACTTCCAAAGCATCGATTGGTAGAGGTGAAAAGATTTTTCGAAGATTACAAAATTTTGGAAAACAAAAAAGTCTTGGTCAAAAACTTTTTGTCTGCAAAAGAGGCAAGAGTTGTGATCGAAGACGCCGTCAAGCTTTACAAAAAAGAACGGGCGCGTCTCCTTAAGGCGATGAAGCCTTAGGATACGTATCTAAAAAAGGGTCATCTTCGCTTTAATTTTATAGAGGCCTCTTTGCAGCTCAAGGTATTTGCCGACTTTTCCGCGAAGACGTTTGACGAGTTCATGAAATCGTAGGTCTAAAGAACCCATCTCTGAAAAGTCAGGCCATAAACTTTCTTGAAGGACACGTTTTGATTTGGCTCCCTCTGCGAGAAGGCGGAGAAGAGCTCCTTCTTGGGAGTCATATTTTATTTTCCCTAAGATTTTAGAACCTATCTTTAGAGTTCCTGAACTTTGGTGCCACTGAAGGGTTAAAGTCGCTTGTGAATTCTGACTTTCTTCGTATCTCTGCATCCAATGAAAGGGGATGGTCGCAAAGCTTTCGAGATTTAACTCTTTACCAAAAAGTTTGCTCTCCAAATAGGCCTTTGCAAAAACCAATCGTGAGTCTGTGCTATCAGGAATCCACTCGTAAGTCGCGAGAGCTTTTTGTTTTTCGCCAATCTCAAACTCGCAGTCGGCTTTATGAAGCAAACAAAGTTGAGAATCAGAAAGGGGGCCGATTTCATTGAAGATTGTCAAAGCAGGAGAAATGGCTTCGAGAGCGGCGTTAAATTTTTTATTCATGAAGAGTAAATAGGCCTGCTGTCGCTGCGCCAACGCTTCAATTTTTTGAATTTGCTCTCTGCGGGCTCGCTCAGAGATTTTGATAAGAGCAAACATTTCTTCTGTCAAGGTCAGCTGAGGATCAAGCTCCAGGCGAGCCATCAATCGGTTGTACTCAGACAGAAGTTCCTTTTCACGATCATCCGTATTCTTAAAACATTGAAAGGCCAGGTCGTAGGCTTCAAATGCACTTTGTGGATTTTGATTGAGGAAGTAGTAGGTCCCTTTAACAAAATGGACTTCGCCTTGAATCCAAGAGTCTAAATAGGGAGATGCTTCTAATGTTTCAATATCAAAGGTGAACTGGCCATTTTTAATGGCAATGCGATAGGAAATCAGCTTTTGTAGCAAAAGCTCTTCCGCGGTGATCTGTTCTTGGCTCCGCATATCTGCCGTCTGCTCAAGAGCCTCTTGGGGGGACCCTTGAGTCAAATTCAAAACGCTGAGCTTATAAGAGGCTATTTTTTTATTTTTCACTTCCAGGCCCCCGGGTTCCAAATTTCGATGGTGTAAAGATCTAATACGCTGCCACCCAAACAGGTCGGCGAGATATTCGTGAAGCTCACTTTTACTGGGCGACCTTCGGTATCGAGAGAAATTTTCCCGGCAAGGGCCGCGTTTCCAAAATGATGTTCCCAAATGCTCGATGAATAGGTTGTTTGGTGATCGAGGTCGATTCGGCAAGAGCCGATTTCCGCCGTGCCTGAAATATTCTTTTGTGCGTCAGTCTGAAATTTTATTTTTACCGGCCAACCTTGAGCTAGGTTCTCGTTGAAATTAACATTCAGTTGGCTCAGATCTGGGCTGCAGTTTATAGAGCCGACTCCGATGTCCGCTTTTGACTCTTTAAGTACTTTTTGAGCTCTTAGGTATCCACCTTCACTATTCGGTAATTGAAGAATCTCTGTTTTTGCAAAGTAAAAACTTTTTTTACTTCTGCTGGAGAATCCATTTGCACAAAGAGGATGTTGCGTGAGTGTGGGATCTATTTGGGCTTGGGGATCTTTTTCGAGAACATTCCAGATCTCAGAGAGGCTTGTTGTTTTATAATATCTTCCTCGTGACTCTGCAAGAGTTGTTAAAGTCTGTTTTTCTCCAGGCTGGGTCACAATAAGGCCGTCAGTCTGACAACGGAGTCGACTCTTTAAGTAAGCAAACCCAAACGCGGTGGGGCGGTCTTCAGAGCCTTGGGGGAAAAACTTTTTAAATTGCATATCTGCCGAAAGCTGGGTTGGACCGGACCCTTCTCCGATATCTCCTCCGCCTCGTCTTTCAATTGTTTCGATTTCTAGATCCAGAAGAGGCCCCGTTTCGGGCTTATAGAATTTTTTTAATTGTTCGATAGCTTTGGAATCTATTTTTTTGAGGGACTTGATTTTTGGTATTTGGAGAGAGTTCTTATCTGTACTCTTGGCGACTGCTTCAAAATCGGCTGTGTATTTAAAGTCCGGAAGGCAAGCCGGAGAAAAGCTTCGTAATGACTTTAGGTGACTGAGTTTCGAAACATTATAAAGACCTTGTTCCGTTGATTTAAAAAGGTCCGTTTGCAAAAATCCATGATTAAATAAATAGCCACGACTCGGGTGTTTGAGATATTCCTCGGTTGTGTTTGAGCGGATAAATTCTAAAATGTCTGAAATAGGAATAGCAAGACTTCGATTGGAGTTTAATTCTGTTTTTGTGATCATTCCAATAAGGTATTTTGGAAGTGTAGAGTCCCCATTATCTCCCAATAATATTGAGTGAGAGTTTTCGCCAAGCCGATTTGCGACTTGAGTCACTGTTTTAATATCGTCTTTGATTTGTACATAAAGTGCGGCACCTGAATAGCCAGGACGAATTGCTGAGAACTCGACAGAAAGCGGGTTCTTGACCCCCATCATCGAAGAGGCAAAAGCCGGAGTTTCATACACGGCAGCTGCAAATGATTTTGTAGCTCTTTGAGTAGAAAAGGAAATGGGTTTTACGGTTTCACCAATTTCCAAGGAGTTTATTCCAGCTCCGACTTGGTTTTTTAAAAGTTCAGACATTTTGAGATTTTCAAGTTTTGGAAAAATAAAAAATTCAAACATCTTGCGTTTTAAAGGATTTTTCTCTGGTAGCGCGTTGATAAAGCGATCGCGAAATCCTAATACAAGCAGGGGATGAAACGAAATTCCTTTGGTTGACCCAAGCCTTTGAAGATCTGCATAGTCGAATTTCAAAAGTGCCAGATCTTTTTTCTCATCAGCGGCCATGACTTTTACTTCGGCAACAAAAGAGCCA
>JBFWYS010000274.1:0-5432 GCA_050186175.1 Pseudobdellovibrionaceae bacterium | reverse complement strand
AGTTTGATCAAAGCAAACTCACCGTTTAGTTTTTTTCCTTCAAGCACAAAGGTGATGTGACCTTTTTCAAAATTTTTGAGCATTGCTGCCTCGCTGTCTTCGCGACCTTCAGAACCCCTTTCAACATAAGTTCCCTCGTCCCAAATCATGACTGTTCCCGCACCGTAATTCCCTTTGGGAATGATGCCTTCGAAAGAACCGTATTCAATCGGGTGATCCTCAACGAAAACTGCCAGTCTTTGATCAAGAGGATTCAACGAAGGGCCTTTCGGCACGGCCCAACTTCGATAAACTCCGCCAAACTCAAGTCTAAAATCAAAATGTAAACGGCTGGCGCTATGCATCTGCACAACAAAGCGAAGATGCCCCTGGCCTTTTTTGTAGATTTTGCCTTTGGGTTCAGGCGTCTGATCAAATTTTCTTTTACTATTATAGACTCGTAAACTCACTATATCAGTCTGCCAGACTGCGTGAAAAATGGAAAACTGAAAATGGAAATAGCGGTCAAAGATATGGAAAAATAGCGACCTAAATGAATTTTTCTTCTTGAATGCAGAGATTTAAAATAATATTCGACTTTGATTTTGGATATGATGAAATACAGCCTTCAAAAAATCGAGGAGGGGCAACCGTTATGAAGAGTGCTTTAATTGCTGCAGTTCTGTTTTTCAGTTTGCAGGCCAATGCAAAGTTGGCAGGCGGATTTTTTGTGGGTGATCCCACATCTCTCACTTTTAAATTTTGGCAAAACTCCGAAATTGCTTACGATGGTGGAATTGCATTTGCTGTCTCCGACTATTTTTTGTTTTACGGAGACTATTTGATTCACTATCCTCGTATGATTGCTAAGACGAATAAGTTATTTTCTAAAACTGAATTTTATTTCGGCGTGGGCGGGGTGGCTGCAGTCACGACAAAAGATCGAAGCAGAAAAGATCGTGTCTACGGAAAGAAATCTGGATCTTTTGGAATGGGTGTTCGAGTCCCTATCGGGATCGAATGGAGACCAACGGAACCTCCCATCGGAGTCTACATTGAGATTGCTCCAGGGATTTCAATTTTTCCGAGCACAGATGCTTTTGCCCAAGGCGGTGTTGGGATCCGCTATTACTTTTAGATCGGGAGAGCTGGCGAAGGTTCAATCGTAATTCTTTTTCCATGTAAAAATCGAAGCAGCGAATTGTTTACTTGGTCAGCGTGCGTCCATAATATTCCGTGGGGTCCTTGATCAATAACCACAAGTTCTGTGTTCTTAAGTGCCTGCTTAAGGGGGTATGCTGTTGATTCAATCGGCAGAATCTGGTCTGCGTCTCCATGTATGATAAGAGTCGGAATATCAACACGCACTAGGTCTGATCTAAAATCGGTCATCCAAGACTGAACACACTTTTGCGAACCAATAGGAGAAGCAATCGAAGCAGTGTTCCAGCTCGCTTGTACGGCCTCCTTGCTGATTAGTTTTCCCTCGAGATTTGCTAAGTTATAAAAGTTCCATAAAAACTCGGAAAAAAAGCTAAATCGGTCCTTTGCCAGTTTTTCTTGGATGTCTTCAAAAATTGCAGAGTTGATGCCTTGGGGATTGTTCGGAGATCTGACAAGACACGGAAGAATGCCAGAAATAAAAATCGCCTTTTCTATTCGCTTGGCTCCAAACGAACCCAGATATCGCGCAATTTCTCCAGTGCCCATAGAAAATCCAACCAAAGTGACAGATCGCAAATCCAAATGCACCAGGAGTTTGCTGAGGTCTTCTGATAAAGTATCATAATCATATCCGATGGCAGGTTTGCTTGATTTACCAAATCCGCGCCGGTCATAGGTGATTACGCGGCAACCGGCATTTAAGAGTTCGGGAATTTGTTTTTCCCAAGAGGCCCCATTCAAAGGCCAACCATGAATAAGAACGACAGGACGTCCCAGTCCGTGATCTTCGTAATAAATTTCGACGTCACTTAAGTTTTCTTCTCCAACTTTGAGAAAAGGCATTTGCTACCTCCTGTGGCAAGATTGAACTTTATTGGGGCGCTTAAGGAGTTATAAAAGAATACAAAACTCCCTGAGCAGTCCCAGTTTAAAGTTGCAAATAACGATCCACTATTTAACTGAGGCCTTAAGAATTTCCTCTTCGATTTTTTCGATAATATAAGAAAATTGAAACGGCTTCTGAATGAAAGTGAGATTTGTAATATCGATAGAGGAGCGAATATCCCGAGACGAATGACCAGAAATACAAATAATAGGCAAGCCGACTCGAAGCTCGCGAGCTTTTTTAACAAGTTCAAAGCCATTTATTCCGGGCAGAACAACATCTGTCATTAGCAGGTCGATATCTTTATGATAGTCGGAAATCATTTGCAGGCCTTCTTTACCCGTGCCCGCAGTTAAAACTTTATATCCACTTTGCAATAAAGTTTCCTCCAAGATGAGACGCAATTCTTTTTCGTCCTCGATGAGAAGAATTGTTTTTCCATGACCTGTTGGAATTGCTTTGTCTTTTTTGCCTGCAGAGTTAATCAAAGAATTACTATTTTTAAGTGTCATCGGAAAGAGAACTTCAAACGTTGTTCCTTTGCCAACTTCACTATCTGCAGTAATGAAGCCACCACTTTGTTTAACGATTCCATAGACCGTCGACAAACCCAGGCCCGTCCCTGATCCTGGCTTTTTTGTGGTAAAAAATGGTTCGAATATATTCTCCAAAACGGAAGGGTCCATGCCGTGTCCAGTATCAGAAACCTCGAGGCGCACGTAGTTTCCTTTTTTTAAAAAAGGTTTGGTAGAATTAAATTCTTTGATTTCATGATTAGAGGTTTCAAAGTTAAGTTGCCCACCATTTGGCATCGCATCTCTGGCGTTTACGGCGAGATTCAAAATAATTTGAATAACCTGACTCGAATCGACTTCAATCATGTTTAAATTTGGTGCTAAGGAGGAGTGGATCTCAATATCTTTTCCCAAAAGTCTTCCGAGAATTTTATTTGCTTCGATGACAAGTGAATTTAAATCTTGAACTGTCGGAGTTAAAACCTGCTGACGGCTAAAAGCAAGGAGCTGATTGGTTAAGTCGGCAGCTCTTTTAGAAGTTGTAAATATATTTTTTAGACAACGAAACGCAGGATGAGTTTCCGGAATTTCTTTTTCCATCATCTCAAGGTTACCGTAGATGGCGGCCAAAAGATTGTTAAAGTCGTGTGCGATTCCACCGGCCAAGCGCCCAATACTTTCCATTTTTTGAGCACCAACAAGCTGATTAAAAAGTTTTTTCTGTTCGGTTATATCTTGAACGGTTCCGGCTAGAGATTTGGCTTTGCCGGTTTTAGGATCGAATACAACTTCGGATAACTCGTGGACAATTTTTTCAGTTCCGTTAGGCAAGCAGATTCTATGCTCTATATCGTAGGGTTTTCCTGTTTGTACGGTTTCAGCTACGGCTTGTCGGATCTTTTCTCTATCGTCCGGATGAACAGCTTTAAAGAAATTTTCATTTGAAACTTGAATTTCACCAGGCTCGTAACCAAAAATTCTGAAGACTTGATCAGACCAAACTAACTTGTTTGCATCGACCTCTTCGAGATCCAGAGCCAAATCCCAGCTCCCAATTTTGGCAATCTTTTGGGCGGCCTTAAGGCGTCTTTCACTTTGCTTGAGTCTTTCTTCGACTTTTGCAAAATCAGAAATATCTTTGGCAATCGCATATATCAGGCCATCTTCCTTAGAAAATGTCCCTGTCCAGATGAGCGACACATAAGTGCCATTTTTATGACGATACCGGTTCGTAAAACTGAAAATATCTTCACCGCGTAGAGATTTTTCCACTTTATCGGCAGTTCTCTCGAGATCATCGGGATGAATCAGTTCTTGTGCTTTGATTGTCTTCAGCTCCTCTTCGGACCATCCTAAAAGGGTGGTCCATGATGGAGACATCATAATAGGAAGACCATCGGGAGTTCCGATAACTAAAAGATCTTTGGAGAGTTGGAAGAACCTTTCTAGATTAGCCGCCAAGAGACACCTTTGTTGAGATGAGATTTAGGAATACTTGCAAAAGATAAGTTTATCAACTTGTCTGAAGTTTTCTTGTCTCATTCTGAGATTTTTTTCGCAGGATCTCATGTCTCACGTTGAAACGGTGACAAAATCTGGGTTCATTGCACAGGAGTTCACACCACTGTTTGTCTTAAAATGAATGTACTAAGGAGAGACGTCTCATTCCTTCGGCTCTGTATTTGCTCTGAAGAGAAAAGTGAGACACTTCAGTTTTTTGGGAGTAAAAAAATGGTTACTCAATTTATTTTGACAGTTCTAACGATGTTCGCAATTTCCACTGCCGCTCAAGCGGCTAATAATGAGAATATTTGCACAACACGTTGTGCCGCTGGAAACAAAAGTTATTTTATTTTGGTCAAGGCACCAAGCTCCTCAAGTGCTGGCTCCTCTGAGGCTATCCATGAAAAGGCATGTCAGAATTTAAAAGGAAAAATCGTGAGTTCGTCTGTCGATTGTCCATCGATTGCCGAGGTTCATAAGGTTTCAAGAAGGTTTTCATCAATTGGGAATCGTTATAATGTGGCGACTTATATGGCAAATACCATCAAAGGCCCGCGCCTTGCAATTTGTTCTATTCCTCAGAGCGAGTCGATGGATCCACGAAATTGTATTTTAAAGGAAGTTCCGCCTATCTATCTTCGATAGATAGAAGTTAATTCCATCGGGTCGGCCGATCCTCTTTTTGAGGTGGCTCTTTTTCTTGCACGAGGTATTTAAATCCGATCAAAATTCCGTAGTGATTTGAAAACTCATGATCTTTAGCGGTCACGGATCGAGAGTATCTAACATCGATGACCCAAAAATAGGGATCTTGACTCGAAAACTCATATTGAGTTGAAAAATCAAAACCATACTCCGTAAAGTCACGTGCCGAAGTATCAATTTCTTTTCCAGAAGTAAAATCATTATGAACGACCTGAACATCACCCATTGAGTAGGCCGAGTAAAAAGCTGGGGAGAAAGACCAATATCTTCCCATCCACCATCGGTAGCCCATGGTGACGTGAACGACCTGAGTCTTTTCAGCGATGTATTTTTTCGCTTCTTCTCGAATGAAAAGCTTATTCATATGAAAAAGACCAATTTCCAGACCGCCGTTTTTATTAGCATCACCCTCAACAATAAAGCCCCATCCACCCAAGTAGGGGGAAGTGGCTCCTGCATCCGACTTATCAAAGTCAGTTTTATAAATAAACGGGGCGATCGTTGAAGTGACTTTGCCTTCTTTAGGTTGATGAGCGAAGATACATTCTGAGGATAGGTGTGTGATGACCAGCGCGGCTAACCAAAATTTCAAATTGAAAACCCGCAAAACTCACGTCCTTCTTTGTGTTTTTATTCTCTTCTTCTATTTCGATCTCATAGCCTCCGAAGAAAAGCCAGAA
>JBFWYS010000273.1:0-5434 GCA_050186175.1 Pseudobdellovibrionaceae bacterium | reverse complement strand
TCATGCAGAGCGCCCACGTCTTGTAGAACCCGAAGCCTGGGCCTCAACTAACGGCGATCGCTCCGAGAACGCTGATTACATCTACGGAAAAAGGAGATTACGCGAAATCGATTCGCGCCTCCGATTTTTAACCGGCCGTATTGAAGCGGCTGAGATTGTAGATCCAAAAACCGTAACCGCAAAAAATATCGTCTTCGGAGCCACGGTCACCGTGGAAAATGAAGAAGGAGAATCTGTCACTTACCAAATTGTAGGTGTCGACGAAACCGATATTAAAAGCGGAAAGATTTCTTGGAAGTCACCCATTGCCAAAGCTTTACTCGGCAAGAAACTCGACGACGAAGTCACAGTCAAAAAGCCAGCTGGAGAAGAAGTTCTGTTGATTACTGATATTTCGTATGTATGAAATATTGATATGAGTTCTTTTTTAATTTTTCTATTTTCGCTCCACTTAAATGCTTTTCAAATTCCGATGACAGTTCAAGGGGACTGGAAAATTTTAAAGCCCACCACAACTCCAGCGCACGATGTGGGTTTCGGGGACTTCGGTCTGCGCCTCTCAGTTGAGAAGTCCTCGGGTGCAGTCGTGCTGCCATTTTCTAAAATGCATAAGATCAAAGGCCTGCAAGGCGATGCGCGCCTCAAGGGAAAGCTAAGGGCATCTGAAAATTTGATTTTAAGATTGGGACTCGTAACATCTGAGAAAAAAGATCTAAGTAGTTTATCAAAAACAGACGGAATTAAATTCTTTGATATTGCTACGAATTCGAAAACAAACGGAACAGTCATTAAGACTCAAAATGACGAAGGTGACTTTTCTTTTTCTGTGGATTTTAAAAAACCGATCGAGGCGACTGCCCTTTGGGTTTCGGCGGGTGGCGAAGATTCAAAGTCTAGTTATTCGATTCAGATAAATACTTTGGAGCTTCTCGAATAAAAAAACCCCGATTCCTCGGGGCTTTCCATTTCATTAAGAATGAAATGACAAACAATTACATTGTTTGTCCGTGCTCCTGCATGCACTTTGTCCAACCTGGGTTTGGTTTACCAGCAGCATCTTTTTCAGCAACGCCAGCTTTTACACACATCGCTTCGGCTTCCTTTTTTGTGAACTTAACAGTTGTAGGTGCCGTAGCTGTTGCTGTGCCAGTAGCTGGTGTAGTTGTGTGACCAGTAGTTTTTTTAGCTGGTTCGGTAGCATATGCAACGGATCCAACAAGAACCAGTGCAGCGATAATCATTTTCATAACAGTTCTCCTTTTGTCAGGTCTTAATGACCTTTTTATTTTTGTTAGTACTGAAAAGCATCATCCTGTTTTCTAACTGAATCAAGGCTTTGGTCCGGCCCAGCGTGACATCGAACCTTTGCGAACATCCGAACAGTGCGACTGCTCAAGACCTAAGCCGATGCTTTGCGTGAAATTCTTAGACCCTTCAGCTGGAGATTCGCTACACTGTTAAAAGGCCTATCTCCCTTAGGGGGGAAGGAAAGAGATTAAATTTTCATCACAAGGATGGTGGTGACGTGGGTATGATAGCGATAATTCGCTCTTTAGTGATTAGTGTTCTATGCGTTCAATTTGCATTCGAACCTCTTGCGATGGCTAATCAGCAAAATCAATTACGCCAGGATCTTATCAAACAGTTGGCAGACATGCAGAAAGGCAAAAAAGATCTTACCTTCGGCGAATACTTTAAGAAAATCGAAAATAAACTTCCACCAGAAATTAAAAGGGAGCTCGAACTACTTGCCAAAACATATGGTAAGCAAGTTTTGCCTCGTCTAACAGTTATTGATAAAAACAACAGCAGTCCAAATCATGTGACGATCCTTGCTGAGCAAGGAAAGCGTTCGATGAAACTCGACCTCTCTCCTGATGGGGATGTAAGGGTGAACGGTAAGACATTCGGGCGTTCTGATCTTCGTGATCTCAGAGTTTACGCAAGAAAATTTGCAAGTGCATTTCCAGACTCTTTTTCTCTCACCCAAAAAGTGAGAGGCCTTAAGGGAGAGAGACTGACACTAACATACGATGAAGTCATGGCTCTTCCGTTTGAGAGACAAACCGCGTACTTCATGCATCTACGTGAAATGACGTTGGCGGCAGATAAGGTATTAGCAACTCGAAGTCGATCACCCGCTTCTGAAGGAAAAATAAAAAAGTTAGATCAAAAACTAGATGAGAAAGAAAAGAGTAAGAAGAAAGCCGATGAAGTCTCTTCTTTTATCATGAAACTCATTACCGGTGATGAAGTAAATGCCGCGACTCGCAGTGGTCTCCTTGGTAAACCTTGCATAATCGCCGGTAATTTCTCTACCTTTGAGGACAACAAAAGGGGAGGGGTTTCATGCGGTGGAGCCAAGGATAGTTCAGATGTCGCTCAGCCGCCAATCGTAGCTTGCAGAAAAAACAGAGCGCTTAAGGTGGGTTGCGGAGAAGAGATGTTCGTAGATCCTGTTGCCGGAGGACAGCTCTGTTTAGAAAATACAGCTGCGGGCTGGGACCATGCCACTGCCGAGTGCGACAAGAAAAACCCGGTTAAGAATGCGGATGGTTCGGATAACAAAGAGCTGCAAAGAAAAACCGCAAAGGGGATTCTCGACAATCTTTACGAAAAGGGCAAAGGTGGTAAGTTAACTAAGGACAGTATTAAGCTGTTTAATGAGAGGTATGATCGCGCCATTAAGGAAGCTGTGAAAGTTTGCACGGCCGCTCAAGAATTAGGCGGAGATCAGTTCCAAAAAGAGGCCTGCGATACTCTTAACAATCGTTGGTTTCAATTGGACGACAGCGATATCGAAGACGGTACTGCAGTGGTTCCACCTGAAGAGCCGCCAGCTCCGACGGCTGCTGCAAGTGGAGATGATAAAACCTGGTTATGGATCTTATTGGGGATTGTGGCACTTGGGACCTTCCTCTGCTTAGTATGGTTTTGCAAAGGTAAGGACGGCGGTACTCCAGGCAACTATCCTCAGCCTTCGCCCGCACCTCAGGACCCGACACCTGACACTCCAATGCACAAGCCGGATCATGGAACAAACCAGGGTGGAACAGCTACCGGAGGCTAAGAGTTTTTTTAAGAAAACGAAACAAAAAGGCTTATTCGAGAGAATAAGCCTTTTTTATTTCCCAAGAGCAGGATTCAAATATATCAACTGTTGTCAAAACCGGATATTTCAGTAGACTTCAAACTGAAAAATTCAAATTTGAGGTGAGTTTTGACTAAAAAAGTAGCACACAGATTGATTCATTTTGTTGTAGTGATGGTTTTTATTCTTTCTCAGCCTGTTTATGCCGCTGAATCTGACCTTTCTGCATTTACTGACTTACGAACACCGTTGCAAACTTCGGAATATATTTTTAGAACCTCACCACGAGATTCTTTAATGGCCATTAATCTCTTTGGCGCTGTCACTAAGCCTGGAATTTACTACGTTCCTCAAAACACAGATTTGCTGAAACTTCTGACCCTTGCTGGCGGAGCAACATCGCTTGGAACCATGGATGACATCATTGTTCGTAAGAACGATACAAAAGCATGGGACGGTGTTCGATCGCATCACATCGATAAAGGCAAAGATGGCGCTTACGAAATTGATTTGGATGCGGTCATTCGTAAAGAGGGCTCTATTAGACAATTAAAGCTCGGCCAGGACGACTTCGTTTATGTTCCTCAGAAAGAACCGTGGATTAGTAATGACGTTTCTCGAACAGTTTCTGTTGTTTCGATCATTCTTGGGGCTGCGCTGACAACGCTGTTGATTTCAGAAAGACAGAAAGAAAATAAATAAGTGGTTTCTCGACCTCCTGCTCTTTTTCGTCTTTGCCAGTTCCTGCTCTTCCTCGCCTTCTTTTCTAAAATTTCTTTTGAATGGACGGGGCTTGTTCCCTATCAATTTTCGTATTTGATTTTTCAGCACGGAATTCATCCCTTTGTTAATTTTGCCCTTGTTGCCGTCTTAGCTCCATTTGTCGTTTTTCATTGGCGGCGCTGGAGAAAAGAATCTCGAGATAAAATTCCAAAGTTCAATGGAGTTTATCGATTTTTTGTTTTTGCTCTTTCGGCGGTGCTCGCCGTTCAAACAGTTCTGCAAATCTTTTTTTTAGAATCCGAACCCTCAAGTTTTATGCAGCTCGGAGCTTTGGGTTTTACGTTTCTTTTGATTCTTCTTTATGGCGTGATCATGCCTCAAGTGATGACAGCTGCGGAATTTATAGAGTTGGTTTTAAAATGGACGGTCGCGCTTACGCTCTTTTCTTTGGTTCTGTGGCTCCTCGGGGCGCCTTCCGTTTTTAAAGGTAATCGGTTCATCGGAACTTTTAAGCATATTCCTCATATGGTCACGTGTGCGACTACGGCGAGTATTTTTTATTTGTTGAGGGTGTTTAGCCCTTCAGCGAATGTCGTGCAGAAAAGTTTCCGTTTGCTTATTTGGACTCTTTTGATTTTTGCTGTTGTTCTCACGGGTACTAGGACATCTTTAGCTGCAGCTCTAGGCAGCTTCCTGTTTGCTATTTTTCTTTTTCAAAAATCAACTTCGCATGTGTTGTTATTTAGAATTCTTGCTGCAAGTGTATTTTCAACAACACTTTTATTTTTTGGTCCGAGCATTTATGACTACTTGCATGGCCTCGCAAAAGGTGAAGTGAGTTTGGGGCAACGAGAGGCGCAGGACGGATTTGAGTCGCGTTGGGAAGAAGTGGAACGAGGACTCGAGATTGCCAAAGAAAGTCCCCATATTGGTTTGGGATTGCTTTCTAAGTTCCATTCAGGAGGAGGCACCGATGTTGATACATACAATTCATTTCGAGATCCCCATAATATTTTCGTGTCGGCAATGGTGATCGGCGGCTGGCCTTTGGGCGTTCTAACTTTACTCTTTCTTGTGGCATTATTGGTCGCGAGTTTGCGTGGACTCTTTGCAAAAGATTTTGCCAGAAGAGTCGTCGCTCTATTTTTATTCAGCCATTTTTTGATTTTAATTATTTACCACTGGCACTTTTCAATTGGTGGAATGGCCGACCGACTTTATTGGTTTGCGTTCGGTATGTTAGCGCTACAAATCACCCCTGAAAAATCTACACGGCCCATTAGGTCCTCTGTTCGAGAATAAGACTTAAGTATTATTTTACCTTGGCAAATAGACGTAGGTTTTGCCTATTCCCGATCTATTGGGCATGGTCATCTTCGAAGAGAATAAGTTTATTGGCACAAAGACTGCAAATCATCTTGTTTGTCGTTTTTGCGAAACTGCTTGCGGGTGGAACTTAAACTCTGGATCGGGAGAGCGTTATGTTTGGGAGAAATAATTGGCAAAAAAAACTAGACGATTGGTCGACAGCGGATCTCATCTCCTTAGTTTTTCAAGAGTGGAGAGGTTTCGCATTCTTAACCACAACTATGGTGAGTGTAGCGGGCCTGCTTTACACGA
>JBFWYS010000272.1:0-5443 GCA_050186175.1 Pseudobdellovibrionaceae bacterium | reverse complement strand
CCCATTCACAAAGGTTCCGTTTCTTGAATTTAAATCGGTGACAAGAATTTTATCCTGGAGGACTGTGATTTCAGCATGATCCTTCGAAACTCCATTCGAGGAGATCAAAATATCGGCTGATGAATTTCGACCAATAATATTTTTTCCCGTTTTGAGCGGAAAGGTTTGTCCGGCTTGAGGCCCACTGAGAATTCTAATTCCCCACATGAAGTATGTCCCCCAATTCAATGCCGTTGGCTCGGGCTTGTCCTGCGGCCATTTCAATAACCGAAGAAGCTTTCCAGTACATACGGCTGAATCGCCAAGGTTTTACATTTTCAGCAATCCCTTGAACCTTCATTTTGGCGTCTAAAAATATACAATCTATAGAAAAAGACATAAAACACGTATGGATCCAATTACAACCAGGAATCCAAAGAGCTTCATTGTCTGGCAAGTGATTCGTGCTCAAAAGACCAATACTTCGAGCCCACAACGAGTCAGCGAGTTTTATTTTTACGCCAGTTAATTTATTCTTAGAGGAAATTTTAAGCGGCTGCATTAATTTCCTCCCGTCAAAAATTGAATTGCGATCGGAGCAAAGACCGTTACGAAAACGGCTGGAAGAATAAAAATCATAAGTGGAATGAGGATTGCCTGCGAAGCACGAGCTCCCGCTTTTTCGGCACGAACAAATCTTTCCAGACGGATTTGAATGGATTGATCTTTAAGAACTTGAGCGATGCTTTGTCCTGTAGCGTCTGCATCGACAATAACTGCAACGAAGCTAATAATCTCGGGCATTTCTAAACGGTCCGCTAATTTTTTGAGAGCTTCAGAGCGGGAAGAGCCAAGTTTGATATCTTGTAAAACACTACCGAGTTCATCTGCCAAAACTGAGTTCTCTGCCTTTTCAACGATTCTCTGAATAGCCGTCACGAAATCCATTCCGGCTTCTGTCGAAAGAGCGAGGAGGTCGATGAAGAATGGAAGATCCAAACGAACGCTGATCTCGCGTCGTTTTCTTTCTCCGTTTGCATGCATTGTCGGAAGATAGAATCCGATCAAACCCAACGGAAGGATGAACCACCATGGAAACCCTAATTGCAATGAAAAGTTTAAAATTCCAAGAAGGATGGGGAACATGATTCCCCAAAGAATTTGGAGGCCGATGAACTCATCTACATTCAGCTCTCGAGAGAGACCCGAAGTTAAAATCAATCGTGAAGTTCTTTTTCTGTATCTCGCGTTCTGAATTTTAATTGCGTGTTGTAAAGTGAATTGATGAACGATCGGACGAGACAAGTTGATAATGGCAGATTTTGACTTAGCGGGTTCATTGCCGCTAGCCCAAGATAAAACTTCTTGGTCGTTGTTGTTGGTGAGAATTGCGGAGATAAATCCATAAACGGAATATCCTGCTAAAAGCAATCCTCCAAACAGGAGAAGCTCAACTGATCCCACTTTGATCCTTTCCCTTAGATCTCTCTTAAATATCGGAACTTTCTCAACAAAACTAAATTCCAAATGCCGCATTTTACTAACGCTTCACAAGCCGCTCTCAAAGTGAGACAGTACTTTGGATGAAGCAACTCATTCTGGCGTCGGCCTCACCAAGACGTTTGTCCATTCTGAAAGAGCACGGATTCGCTCCGGTCGTTCTTGTACAGGAAGTTAATGAAGATCTACGCTCCGATCTTTCGATCGACTTTCAAATGATGGACTTAGCCCAGAGGAAAGCCCGGGCTGTCGAGGGACATTCTCAATTTGAGAAAACTAAGGACCAGATTATTTTAGCTGCTGATACTTTGGTGATTTTTGAGGGCCAAGTTTTAGGAAAGCCGCGTTCAGAGCTAGAAGCTTTTGATTTTTTAAAAATGCTTTCTGGGAGTTGCCATCAGGTTAAAACTGCGGTTTGTATTTTAGATTGGCTTTCGCAGCAGATGGTTTTGGATATCGAAACGACAAATGTGTATTTTAAAAAGCTGACTGATGCGGAAATCCGCTCCTACATTGCGACAGGTGAACCGATGGATAAAGCCGGAGCATATGGAATTCAAGGAAAAGCTGCGGAGTTTGTCGACCGAATTCAAGGCTCCTATGAAAACGTCGTGGGGTTACCTATTGAGTTGGTGCAGAAACATCTCGCGAATAGGATGTGATTTTTTATGAATTCAGCAGTCAAAAAACACTTTGAGGAACAATTGATATCCATTCTTCTCTGTTTAAGATCGTTTGCTTGCCAAAATTGTCTATATCATGGGCGATTTATGGGTTTTGGAATTTTGTATCATAAAAAATTCGCTCCAAAAATCTATTCATTTGCCCCTACGTTAGTCTAGGTGTAGACTTCCATTAAATGAGAGCAGGTTTTTATATTTTAATTTTTTCTCTGGTTTTTCTTGCGTCGGCGATCAAGCCGATTCACTGCTCTCCCTCTTTAGAGGAGCGAGCTAGCGTTCAGTGCCATTCTTTTCATATTTCAGTTAGTTCTGGAACTGATGTTCATGATCGCGACCCGCAATCGGGCCAAGTTTGCCACTCGGGTTTTTGTGTTCATGTCGTCAACATTTCAAATGCTCCAACCGTGTTATTTTTTGAACCAGCTCAACAATATGTTGGTCTAAATGAGTCTCTCTATGTTTCTCCTCCGGCAGAGAATCTCAAGCGTCCTCCTATTAGTTAGTCTCCTTTTCCTGTTTTTTCTAAAAATTTAAGTTAACTCTAAGTAAGGAGCTGGTCCGTGAGGAACTGGTTTATTGTTGCTTCGCTAGCAATTGGCAGCGTAGCTAATGCAAATATTTGTCAGAGTCCAAAAAACACTCGAGAAGTGATTTCTTGTCTTAACCAGGAAAATCTTGAGCTCAAAAAAATTGCGTCAGATGCGCAAGTAATTGATGGGATCCTCGTTGCAAGCACTCAGATTCCAAATCCGATCGTTGAAATAGAAAATATGGCTGGTAAAAGTATTGACGGAACTGCAGGTGGAACCCGAGTTGCAATCTCTCAACTTATTGAAATTGGAGGAAAGCGAGGAGCCAAAAGAGCGGCAGGAGAAGCGCAAGTCGAAGCGTTTAAAGCTTCATCTAGTGGCCTTCGAGATCAAGTTCTTTCAGAGAATATTCTGAAATTGGTTCGATATAGACAAATTCTTTCTGAAGTTGAAGTTTTGGAAGAAGCGCTGGCAGTTTACGGAAAAGTAAATAAGCAGTTTTCTTCCCGTCCTAAATTGTCTCCTGATCAACAGGTTACTTTAGGAATTTTTAAATTGTCGCTTGGAGATTATCAGCACAGACTTGCTACATTAGTCGCTCAAAAGCGTGAGATTGAGACATACTTTAAAATCATTCCGAACTTTAATCTTGCGGCAGCCGTTCCGCATCTTCCAAAGAGATTGGAAAAGTGGCCTAAATTGGCAAAAGGCAATTTAGATGTTTCGAAAAGTCCTAAGCTTAAAGAGATTGAATCGAATCTTAAGAAGGCAGAAGCTGATTTTGACTTAGCCCGAGCAAATGCGTGGCCCGATCCAACTGTAAGTTTGATAGCTTCAAATAATGTTGATGGAGCTTATCAGTACAAAAGTTATGGAGTTGCAGTTTCGTTTCCATTGCCTCTCTTTAATTTGAATGGCGGAGAAAGAAAAAAAGCTGGAGCTGAAAAATTTCGAGCTGAAATTGATCATAAAGTGTCAAAACAATCTCTTGAAGTTCAGAAGAAAAACTTGATCGAGAACTATGCGGGATATGTAGCAGCTTTAGGGAGCGCCCCAGATCCAAAGGATACTGAGCGAAAACATCGCACAACAGAGACTCTATTTTACCAGGGAGTTATTTCTGGTGCTCTTGTAGTTGAAGCCCACCGACAAATATGGGAGTTCACTGAAACGCAGAACGAACTTGAACTTGAGACCCTTCAAACTCTTTTCCAGATATTCTCAATGGACGGAACAATGGCGGACTTCAAGTATGAATAAAATAAAGATTGTTATTCTTATCTGGGTTTTTGCCGTTGCTGGAGTTTGGACTCTAGGAGCAAAAGAAAATACGAGGCCACATTCTGAGTCTGAGAAGGAATCAAAAGAATATTCCCCTCCTCAAAGCGATCATAAAGATCACGAAGAGCATGAACACGAGGAAGGCGGGGAACACGGTGAAGCAGAGTCATCGAATATCGGGCCCAATAAAGGAATCACAGAAGCGGATGAAAGAGATGGTTTCAGATTATCGCCAGAAGCCATTAAGAATTTTGAGCTTAAAACTGTGGATGTGAGCGGAGCGAAAATAATTAAGCTTGCAAAATCAGCCATTTTTTTTGGTAAGGAGGAAAAAAATATTTATAGACTTCGCGCCGGTTTTTACAAACGTCTCGATTTTAAAACCCTTTCTCGCTCTGATTCTGAATACACGATCGAGTGCAAGGATCTTGAGCCAGGTGACAAGGTCGTTGTCAATGGTCTTGGGTTTTTGCGAATCGCAGAAATGGCTGCCTTTGGTGGCGTTGCCGAGGGTCACTCTCATTAAGGAAGAATTTTGTGATTAATAAAATTATTCATTTTTCAGTTTATCATCGAGGGGTCGTGCTGTTGTTGACGATGTTGTTAGCGGCAGCAGGAATTTATAGTTTTAGTGTATTGCCAATTGACGCGGTTCCTGACATCACAAACAATCAGGTGCAAATTAACACAACCGTTGAAGGATTGGCTCCAGAAGAAATCGAGAGAACGATTACATTTCCGGTTGAGTCGTCAATGCGTGGAATTGCCGGTGTTCAACAGGTCAGATCAATTACACGATTCGGATTGTCGCAAGTTACTGTCGTATTTAAAGACAGTGTGGAGATTTATCGAGCCAGACAGGTGGTTTCTGAGAGACTACAGGGAGTTTTGCCTGAGCTACCAAAGGGAGCTGAAGCAAGATTAGGTCCAATCTCCTCAGGCCTTGGTGAGATCTATCAATATGTGATCGATTTTGAAAAACAGGCAACGGATCCAATCGAAAGACTCAAACAGCTAATGGAGATAAAAGCTCTTCAAGATTGGTTTGTTAAACCACGTCTTCTAACAGTCGAGGGCGTTGCTGAGATTAACACCAGCGGAGGATATGAAAAACAATTTCATGTCCAGCCTGATATTACTAAAATGCGTTCTTATGGAATTCATTTTGGAGATATCCTAGAAGCTCTTGAAAGCGTGAATCGAAATGTGGGTGGAGGCATAGTTCAACAAACTTCAGAACAGTTTTTGGTTCAAGGAGTCGGTCTCTTTAAAAGCATCGATGACATCAAGACCGTTCCGGTAAAATCACTTGAATCTTTTCGTCAGGTTAAAATAGGCGATATTGCAAAAGTAAATCTTGGAAAAGAAATGCGAACAGGGGCGGCTACCCATAACGGGAATGAAGTTGTTCTTGGTACCGTAATGATGCTTTTAGGAGATAATAGTAGAACTGTTGCTACGCGAGTGAAC
>JBFWYS010000271.1:0-5447 GCA_050186175.1 Pseudobdellovibrionaceae bacterium | reverse complement strand
GATGTGTTTTCAAATATTATTGAAACTCCTACGTTCGCCCATAGTGAAAATTCAGCGGGACTCTAGCTGGCGGACCTTCTTGCGTCTGGAATTATTTGGCCAATCGGCATCGAAACATTTTGTGCTTCTCACATGAATTCGGTTCATATCCGAAAAAATTACTCTGTATTTAAAGAGCAGTTTTTACTTAATTTGATGGCAAGGCAGTATCGATACACCGATCCTCTTCAGAGAAGACAAGGGGGGATTATTGTTCAAAATCGCCTGTCCTCATTGCCTTCAAAATGTTTCTTTAAAACTAAAGAGCAGATTCAAAACATTCACCCTACAGTTTCGTTGCAATCTCATGTGTCTGTAAAAAAGACCGAAGCTCTAGTAGTAAGTTAACTGTGGATGTATAAGTGTTTTTCGTCGTAAAAGTTGTTTCTTGGTAACGCAGTGGTAACTCGGCCTTTGATTTAAAAAATAGAATGCTTGTAAGTATCGGACAAAATTGGTGATCGCGGTCCCAGAGTAGGAGAACTACTTGCTTGGGTCGAAGAGTACCCGATTGAGTGGCAGAAACCTCGGTTTGATCTTGCTGGGCTGGCACGTTCTCGTTGGATTGACGGTGTTTCTACAATGGATCTTGTGGCTCAATATGCGATTACAGAATTCGCGATTAGGAATTATTATCGGCGAATGCGAAAATCTAAATTTAATATTCAGGGATTAAGTGAAGAGGAGCGTAAGAAAATTCTGATTGCAGCAAAATGCTGATAGCGTGATTTACCGGCGTCGATGACCTCCGAACCGCTTGCTCAGATTGGGTTCTTAGATTCCTTTAATTAAAGGCCCGATGACTTCGAATCCCCAATGAAGTAGCATTTGCGAGGTCGAACAACAGCTTTTTCTAATAATTATTTTCTCAATGTTGCCCGATTCTCCGCAGATAAAAGTTAAAATCCAATTCGCGGATTGTTTTTCTGAGAGCTTGTATGTGGAGTTACTGTCGGAGTGGTAGTAGTCGCCGGTCTCTTCGCCAAGAACTTCAGGTATGGAGTCACATCTTTCGCCGATAAACTTTTTGCTTCTAATGAGGTCTGCGGTCATCGAAGCTCGAGTGGCCGGGGATCCGCCATGAAACTCTATTTCGTTGAACTGTTTTGAGCCCCATAAAATTTCTGCTTCAAACAAAAATAGTCGGTTGTTATATTGATAGAAGGCCAAAAACACAGCGGGAGCAAAGATGACTGCGAGAGCCGCAGTCGTGGCGATCTTTTTCTGTGTCATTTTGACAGAACCCTTAGTTTACCAACTTCCAAATCTTTTTTGGCCCTTTCTAGAATCGTAGAGTTATCAAAATACTCTCTTTGCAGTAGATCTTTTGCCGCACTAATACCTTGGTCATTGTTGAATTGATCCATGGTTTTTTCTGCTACTGACTGTCCCAGCGTTGTTTCATGGGCATTCAAAAATGCACGGGCGCTATCTTCGCCTACATCACGGACCAGTAGTCCCGACCATACGTAGTGACGAAATGCATCTGATTCTCCGTTAGGTTTCGAGTTTGGGTAAAATTCTTCAGCTTTATGCTCAGCGATAATGGCATTGTAAAAAACGATGGCGGCCTCTATAGGCCGTTCTTTCACCAAGTTCTTTTCTTCTTTATTCAAAGTCGGGTATTGAGAGCCAATGTATCCGAGCATTTTCAGAGAAGCCTGCTCGAGGAGTTTTTGGATTTCTTCTGCATACGGTAGGACGGACGCTAAAACAATAGGTTGCACATCTGCTCTGAGTGGCTTCAAGTAGTAGTCATAAATAACTATATTTTGAAGATTCTGAGTAGAGTTATAAAGCGATATGATTTGCGATTCGTATCCGTTGCTGACGGTTGAAGCTAAAATATCAGTATTTGGTAAGTTGGAAAAAACTTGGTTTCGGGTTAAAGGCAAATTTGATTTTCTTTGTTCCACAAGATCCTTAAACTCTCTATAGGAATGATACTGACCCTTAATAAGAGAGACTGCATTTTTGATCTCGTCAGGCATCAAGATGTCAGTTATTTCAGACTTCAATTTGGATGGCAAAGTCAGGGGTGCGGATGGGGAAGCTCGTTGAAGTATCACTTTCAGGTGGTCAGGGTAGTTCTCATATAAAGTTCCGTTTTCAAGATTCCATAGGATCTCCTGAATGGACTTCCCGTCGAGATCAGGGTTTTTCCTATACAGCTCCAGCACCTCATTTAAGAAGTGAGTTTTTGGCAGGCCTTTTACCCAATGAAAAATTTCATTTTTTTCAGGAATTGCTTTTATGGAAGATGCGCAAAAACTGATGACCTCAATTTGAGTTTTCGACAAGGGAGAAAGCGTCAGTTTTCCCCGATAGCGTTCTTTGGTAAGCCTTTGAAAAGCGATAAGGAGTTGAATCAACTTTTGTTGATTTCCCCATTTTCTTAAATCACCCACTATTTCCAATTGACGTTTTACTACGTCGGGTCGGCTAAAGTCGAATTCCACTTGGAATTGGGGGCTTTGATTGGTCAGATCATCTATAGTCTCTTTATGAGCGCACGATTGGTTCAGAAGAAATGGAAAGGAAAAAAATAGGATTTTAATGCAATCAAAGATTCGTATCTTTCTGAGATTCTCCATGAATTCCTTTGTGGGTATTTGCATAAGAGATTTTGTCCAAACCAGCTATTGCTCCTTAATATGGTTTATGTTATTTATAAAGTCAAGCCATATTAAGGAGCAATTATGATTCCAAAGCGGATACTTGCTAGAATCAACGAGAAATATAATCTGATCCAGTCTCAAAGACCATTATCTCCGGCCGTCGTTGCAAAACTAAAGGAGCAGTTTTCGCTTGAGATGACCTATAATTCTAATGCCATTGAAGGTAATAAACTGACTCTCAAAGAAACCTTTCTTGTTATTAATAACGGTCTTACGGTTAAAGGAAAGTCTCTGCAGGATCATCTTGAAGCAAAAAATCATCACGAAGCGATTCATTTTCTTTATGAACTAATTGAGCACGAAAAACGCCATACTGTGAGTGAGCAACTGATACGTTCGCTGCAACAATTAATCGTAAGAGACATAGATGGTGAAGAGGCCGGCAATTATCGTAAGGGCAGCGTGATGATCACGGGATCAAAGCATAAGCCTCCGGAAGCATTTGAAGTCGCACATCTCATGCGTGATTTGATTATTTGGATAAAAAAGAATACAAACCTGCATCCCGTTGAACTGGCAGCGAAGGCTCATCACAAGCTGGTGCATATTCATCCCTTTGCGGACGGCAATGGACGAACAGCAAGATTGTTTATGAATCTGATTCTTATGCAGAACGGATATCCACTGGTGGTTATTTTAAAAAATGATCGACAAAAATACTACCGCGCCTTGGAAAAAGCCGATCAGGGGCAGTTCGTCGATATGGAAAGATTTGTTGCTCAAGCCGTCGAAAGATCAATGAACTTGTATCTGAAGGCCTTTAATAGTCACACCTCACAAAAAGCCAAACTCGTACCCCTGTCAGTGATTGCAAAAAAAAGCCCTTTCTCTGAAAAATACCTGAATTTATTAGCTCGAAATGGGAAATTGGAAGCTCACAAGGAAGGAAGAAATTGGGTGAGCAGCATGGAATCGCTGGAAAGGTATTTTCTCGGGAGAGAACGTAAGCGTAAGGTCAGGAAAAAACCGATTCGGTAGTCAAATGAAGAGAGAAGAACAGAAGAACCATACTTTTTGACAAATGGTGATCGCGGCACGACTCGAACGTGCGACCTACTGCTTAGAAGGCAGTTTGGTCGGAAATTCGGTGAGAGCTGCTGAAACAATATGAAGCAACTAAGTCCTCAAAGTTGTTTATAAATTTGCTGAAACTTCGTTTCATTGTTATTCACCAAATCGCAAATTGTAATGCGATTTTGCCCCCCATGTGCCCCCCAAAGTGGGCTCATAGCAAAGAGGGCAGGAGGTTGAAATGGCTAAGATGAAGTTTGATGCGAGGACTGTGGCGAGCCTTCGTGTTGAGAATGGTCGGAAAGACTTTTTTGACCAAGCTCTTCAGTGCTTTGGAATTAGGATTACTGACGCCGGTCGAAAAACCTGGTTCGTCGCCTATCGGATCGCGGGCCGTAAACGCCGCTACTCGTTGGGTACATTTCCAGGGGTTTCATTGGCTGATGCTCGTGATCGTGCGAAGGTATTGCTCGGTGAGATTGCAGCAGGGTGCGATCCGATGCAAAAACGTGAAGAAGCTAGGGCTGCTGGAACTGTCGAGGAACTGGTCAAGATGTATCTGGCTAGTGCAAAGCTGAAAAAGGTTTCTTGGAAGGATGATGAGCATAAGTTGAACACTTACCTCATTCCAAGGTTTGGTAAGCTGAAGGCAGATCAGTTGAGACGTAGTGACGTGATGAGTGTTTTGGACCACGTTTCAACCAAGGGGTTTTTAGTCGAACCGAACCGAGCGCTGAGGGTTATTCGGCGAATGTATAACTGGGGACTTGAGCGAGAACTTGTGACTGCAAACCCGTGTTTCAAGATAAAAAATCCTGTGAAGGAGTATGCGAGAACCAGGGTGTTGACGCCAGGTGAACTAAAGACATTCTGGGATACGCTAGAGTCTGAGCTTAGTGACAATTGGGCTGGGACACGAAAAGACAAAATCAAAATTGTCGGAATCTTTAAACTGATGCTAACCACTGGTCAACGTGGTGGAGAAGTTAAAGCAATGGAGTGGAATGAGATCGATCTCAATGATAAAATGTGGACCATTCCAAAAGAAAAGATGAAAGCGCGTAATCATCATAGAGTACCTCTTAATGATATGTCTCTCCGAATCCTAAAAGAATTGAAGTTGATAACTGGTCAAAGCAGATTTGTTTTCCCGAGTCCCTGTGTCACAAACGCCCATATAGACAATATTCAAAAGGCGGTTCGGCGCTTCAGATCTGCATCTAGCCTCATGAACTTCACACCCCATGACTTGAGACGAAGCGCTGCTAGTCACATGGCGACGATGGGTGTGCCGAGATTAGTGATAAAAAAAATTCTTGGTCACGCCTGCGCGGATATTACCTCTGTTTACGATCTGCATACTTATGATTTTGAAAAGTCGAAGGCTCTCAATATTTGGAGTGAGCGACTGTTCGCTATAGTGTCTGGTCAAACCGATTTCTCAACCGACAAGGACAGAACGGCTTGGCTACGAGTTGAACGCTTCTAGCCGTAGCACTTCCTGAAGCAAGAGTTCTGCTGCCTTTTGTGGAGCCTTTGCCGATTTGGCCTTTTCTTTTATTTCGATATTAATGCTGAATTTCAAGACCTTCAAAATCTTGTCGACATTCTTATTGCTACCCATCCCAGCGATTTTCTTGGCGCGTTCACGCGATGGCTTCGGATGATTTGCTACAATATAACAAAGTGCGAGCAGCTTTTTCGGCTCAATATGAGAAC
>JBFWYS010000270.1:0-5477 GCA_050186175.1 Pseudobdellovibrionaceae bacterium | reverse complement strand
CGACAAGATATCCCGCCTTGTGCTGTCAGAAAGCGCATGAAAAATTTGATCTAGTTGTTCGTTTTTTTGAACTTTTCCCAGCTGGACTCCTTAAGGCTATAAAAATCTTTGGCGTGAGCTCAGAAAAATAAAACTCTTCTCCCGTGCCAACTCAAGTTGTTTTTGAACTTGGTCCGCTCTTTCAGAACTTAGATTCCATTTCACAATTATTGAATGTGCAAATTCTTTGAAATCTTGAAAATATTTTTTTATGGATTCTGAAATCCGTTGGTTAGGCGCTCCTACAACTTTTATCTGCAAAACTGCTTGTGCCATTTCCATTTATATCCTCCGTCGTTTCGACTTTCAACAGTAAACCAATTGGTTTAGTTTTATGGCGATATAAAATAAAAGTCAACCAAATGGTATAGTGTTAATTGGCTTGAGATGTGAAAGTCAGTTAACATACTAATAATACTAGCCTTTAATGTGGCCATGCGCATAATTGAACGGGGTTGAGTTATATAAATCGAGCGCTGTGATGCGAGTTGAGGCTCCTCAAGTGACAATGTTTGTCGCTAAATAGATGGGTTCTACAACTGGGTAATGATTTAACTTAGGGAATTCATGGCATTAGATGTGCAACCTTAATCGTTATTTGAGGAGGATATATGACTCATGCGCTTTTATCTTTGATAATTTTGTCTACGCTTTTTGCCCAAGATGTTTTTGCGAATAAGCCAATGCAGTTGCAACAGGGTGATGAGCTTGTGACTGTGATCTTGCGTACTGGAAATCCAGCTCAAATCTTAAGTCGAATTTTTGTTCGACGTAAAGTTATACACGATGACATCTGTGTGGATCCAGCTGCGATACGCATTGATTATCGCACAATGAAGAAAGAGGGTCAGTATATAACTGTCGATTGCAGTCTTGAGGGGAAATCACTCTTAACATTTATTCAGTGTGAAGGCCCTCAGGATCAGAACTGCTATTCTGCAAATAAGTTTGCTGTGACAGTTAAAGAATTTGCTAGAGGTATGGATTCTCTTACGAAGGGACTTACTCTCGGATTAAAAGTGCATGATTTTACAATTTTTGGTAGTTGGGTAGATTCGTTACCCGTGACTCGAAGCTTTATTGCCGATCATAGGCAGCAGTTGTTGCAAATTTTAGAAAAGCCAGGTTCTGCTCATGAAGTCGTCGTATCGCAATCCCAAGACTCTCAATCAGGGCAACGGATGTTTGATCAGATTCTATATTACACCCAGTACTGGGGATGCAGTAGTTTTGGTCCGATTGAAATGTGCGGCGGTAACCGAGAATAATCGGTTGGTAAATACAGACCGGCGAAGATTAGGAAAGGCTTTTTTAATCGAGAATTGCTTTCCACAAAAGCTGGATTGAATCCAGTTTTTTGTTTCTTAACATCCGCAAAAACATCCGTATCCAGTTCGCAAGCAAAAAACATTCTAAGATCGGTCTTAAATACCAAGCTGTGTATTTTCTCGAAATATTTTTTCTGTTTCGCTGAAAAAGATAAGTCGTGTAGTGCGAATACTTGTGGCAAGTCTTACCCACTCCGTGAATGATTTGTGTTTTTAATTCTAGTTTTAGAGGGATCAATGCCCCTAGGCAGCGCATCGAATAATCAACATCTTCCCAATAAGTTCCAAGTGATTCATCAAAAGGACCAACCTTTTCAAAAACATTTCGGTGGATGAAAAAAGCGGTTCCCGGAATATAAGGTTGTTTCGAGCTCAAAAACTCTTTTTCTGTTTTATAATGCCCGATGCGAGCCTTTTCTGGAATAAACCAGCCGCCCATTGAATCCACTCGTTTTTCAGATCGAAAGTAAATCAGAGGTGCGATAAAAGCAGGCGATTGTGTCGGGTCAAATGAGAAATTTGTTAAATTACAATCGTTGGTTAAAAGAAAAATCCATTCGAAATTCCTAAAAAGTTCTTTTAGTGCAAAATTAACTCCTCCTGTGTAACCTTTATTCTTCTCTTGGATCAAATGCTTCACATTTGGAAATTTCTGAGTGAGAATTTCAATGTGTTTTGGTTCGGACCCATTGTGAATCAAGAATACTGGATTTTGTGAAGAGCGCAATGCGCTTTCGACAGCGCGGGCTGTGATTTCTGGGTGATTATAACTGAGAACTGCGATTGCGATTTGGAATGAGGACATCAAAGAGTGGATAACACGGGAGCCTTTCAAAAAGATATTCTTATTTTGATTCCGGCAGCAGGTTACGGATCCCGCGTGGGATCTCCTCCGGCAAAGGAATTGCTCTTACATCCAAAAACTCAAAAACCTTTTATCGTTGAAGCTCTGGCTAAAATTCCGCATCCTAAATCGCAAGTCTTGGTCATTTCACGCAGAGAAAAATTGGGATTTAACCAGTTTCTTCAAAAGTATGAAATTCCAACTCTGATTTTAGACCAGCCCACAAAAGAGTGGCCTGATACTTTGCTCAAGAGTGAGCCGCACTGGCGAGAGTGGAATTTTATTCTTTTGCCAGACACAGATTATGAGCCTGCTGATTCCCTTTTGAAACTAGTAGAAAAGTCAAAACAGACATCTGCAAAAGCTTTATTCGCAGTTTTCGATGTCTCAGATCTTTCGACTTGGGGTGCAGTTTCTCAATCTGCTCGGCAAATTTGTGAGAAGCCTCAGAACAAATTGCCCGTCGATCAATGGAAAGCTTGGGGTCTTTTTGCATTTCACAAATCAGTTGGACGAGAGTTGTTAGAAAAAATGTTGGAGTCGACTTTAGGGCATCAGATTTTTGATTTGTCTTTTGCTTTTGACCTTATTTCCTTGAACTCATTTGACGATTTAACTCGAGGAACCCCAAAATGAGGTTTTTCGTTCTCCTTCTGTGTCCATTTCTCTTTGCTGCCTCCTGGAAAGTCGTAGATTCAGAACCTCTGAGTTCTGTTCCCAAAAAATCTTGGGTTTATGAATTAGCAGAAAAAGTTTTCTTGTGGGAGCCCTTGAGTCTTCATTATGACGCGAATGATGAATGTTCTCAAGAAAGCGTGAAGACAAGCTTGGAGAATTCGCAAAGTCTTTCTCTCTGGTCTCAGGAGTTTCAGAAGTTACAAATAACATGTGAATCTCGATGGAGGAGACAAAGGGCGACGGCCGAGATTCTCAATCTACGTTCGCTTTATTTTAAAAACGAGTATTGGCTCGACAAACGGATAACTCCGCTCGAGTTTGATTTACAGAACGGATCCAAAGTGCGAGCCATGTTGGGAGTTCAAGAAGGCGAGGAGAGCAGGCCCCTTGTTGTCTTTCGGTGCGGAATTTTTTGTAACTCGAGCCGTGCTTTTGCCGAAAAATCGATGATTGCGAGTTATTTCAATGACAACAAGAAGTACCATTTCCTATTAATAGGTAGCAGTACGGGAGCCGAACAACTAGAACTGAATCACAAAGTGGGAGTTGGGGCTAGCACCGAAGGTCCGGAGAATCTAGAGATCATCGAAACTCTTAAAACTCAGAACATGGAGTTGATGAAAAAAGTTTCTTCCGTTCATTTGGTTGGCGTTAGTTTGGGAGCCAACGGGGTACTGCTTGCCCATTCGTTGCAAAAGGAAAAAAATCCGCTCTATAGTTCTTTTACAGTTTTTTGTCCCGTGGTGAAACTCAAAGAGACTTTGATTGAAATGACTAAATCCGATGTTGACGCCTATGTATTTGGAGCTTGGTTTTGGTACCGTCTTCGTAAGGCTCAAGAATTTGTGCCTGAGTTGCATGCGCTTTTTGAAAAAATAAATTATTTTGAGTTTCATAAGTTTGCAAGGCTCTGGATTGAAAAGGCTCCTCAGCTTGCGAAGGATCAGAATGCAAATAATGAAGAGTTTTGGAAGGCTAATGATATGACCGTACAATGGGGAAGCGGCTCAACTCCTCTCAAGCCGTACCCACTTTTAATTGTCGGTTCGACGAATGATTTTATCCCTCGCAGCGTAAATTTTGAGGAGCTCGAGAAATACGTTTCCCCGCTGAATCCCAACTTAGGTGTCATTGATTTCCCAGAGGCCGGGCATTGCGCGCTTACCCTTGCATACGATTGGAAACTTGTATCCAATATTCTACACGGGGTGATCGATCGTTACTCGAGCCATGCAGGGAAGTTGTGACCAGATATTCTGCAATTTTCAGACGCGTTTTTTCAAAGCTCAAAAGAGTTCTAAACGATGCCTATTTGCAGATGCGCGAAGGAGAAATGCGTTTAGTTGCGGCGTCTCTTTCTTTTTCCACAATTTTATCTCTTGTTCCATTTTTAGCGGTTGTCTTGTCAGCTTTTAAATTGATGGGCGGTTTTGATATTCTCTATCCAAAAGTTGAACAATTTATCTTCGCGAATTTAACCGCCGGAGCGAGTAAAGACGTGGTTACAGTTGTTAGCAGCGCTATTCGCCGAGTTCATGCTGGAAGGCTGGGAACAACAGGAGCTGTGGTTCTGATTTTTATCGCCATGAAACTTTTAGATGAAATGGAATGGGCAATTCATCGCGTGTGGAATATTCCGACTCGAAGGCCACTTATGCACAGAATTTTTGGGTATTGGTTTTTTATGTTGTTAATTCCGGTGATGTTAGCAATTTATGTGGGATTTTTATCAATTAAAAAAATATTGCCTTGGGGAGTTGAAGTTCCCACTTATGTATTTAATGGAATCGCTCTAGTTGGCGTTTTATACGTAGTTTATAAAGTGGTGCCAAATGTCAGAGTCAAAAAAGCGCCGGCACTTTTTTCAGCGATCGTGGTTTCGATTTTAATGACAGCTGTTCAGGCAACGTATGCGTGGGTTGCAAAATCATTTTTTGCGTACAGCAAGCTTTATGGAAGTGTAGCTGTGGTTCCTATTTTTCTTATCTGGATTTTAACAATTTGGTATTTGATTTTAGGTGGCGCGGTTGTTACGGCTTCCACCCAGAGGCGTGAACTATTAACTGAGTTGGTTCCAGAGTAGGGGGAGTGATGAAAAACTGGTTTACGATTGGGCTGGTAGCTTTAGGATTGAAGTCTGCGGATAGCTACGCAACCGACAAAAGTTTTTTTGATTTAAAAGTTAAAACTCTTATGGGCGAAGACGCCGACTTGAATCAGTATAAGGGCAAAGTGATTATGGTGGTGAACGTTGCATCTAAGTGTGGGTATACACCTCAGTACAAGGGACTTGAGCAAATTTATCAAGACTACAAAGACAAAGGTTTTGTGGTTCTTGGTTTCCCTAGCAACGAATTCGGCGGGCAGGAGCCTGGATCGCCAAAAGAAATTAAAGAATTTTGTGCGCTTAATTTCGGGGTCACATTTCCGCTTTTTCAAAAAGGCTCGGTCAAAGGAAAAGATAAACAGCCTGTTTATAAGTTTCTAACTGAGGATGGTAATAAAGCAATTCAAGGTGAGGTTCTCTGGAATTTCGAAAAATTCTTGATTAATAAAAAGGGCGAATTGGTCGAGCGTTATCGTTCGAT
>JBFWYS010000269.1:0-5480 GCA_050186175.1 Pseudobdellovibrionaceae bacterium | reverse complement strand
TCGCTGACAGAAAAAATTGATACGAGCACTCCTGTAGGCATCGCAGTTTTTAGTATTTTAGCGGCCATCAGTCAGCTCGAACGTGACCTAATTGCGGAAAGAGTTAAGGCAGGGCTTGCCAATGCCCGAGCCAAGGGAAAGTTGATCGGAAGAAAGAAGGTCAGGGATTCGGATTTAATCCGAAAATTGTTAAAGGCTGGAATGTCCTACAGGCAAATTTCAATCGTGGCGAAATGCAGTCATGGATCTGTTTCAGCGAGATATCGGGTAAAAAAATTACGAGAAAGTGAAGCCACCCGATACGAAACCCGCAATGAGGAAAAGCGCAGGCTTAAGGCTGCGCGGTCTTTAAATAGTCAGAAAATTCCTGTCGAAGTTTCATCAGCCGACCAAAAAGACGTTTGATTTTTTCTGGATCTGGGTCCCCTTTAACGGCGACGATTTTTTTGATATATCGTTGCGCTTCATAAAACGACTGATTCATTCCTTCGACAAAATCAGGTGTTCTCACTCGGTAACTGGTCACGTTGTATTGGTCTTGAATTTTCGTCAGGGCGGCAAAGTACTCGTTGCGGAGTTTTTCTTGAGTGACGGCAGCATAGTTTAGAGTCATGCGAATATCATTGTGGCCAAGAAGTTCTTTGAGAGAAGATAAACTCATTCCCGCAGTCAAAAGTGATGTAGCGAAACTGTGCCTGAGCCTATGAAGATTCACTTTGCCCGGGATAGCAAGGTCTTGAGTGACATCTTGAAGAACGGCGGCAAAGTGAGTACGACTTCGACGTTTTCCAAATGGATTTGAAATTAAATAGTGAGTGTTAGTTCCAGGCTCCGGGAAGTTGCCTCGAATGTTTTTTATTTTATGAATCAGATCGACTGTTACGGGATCAAGTGGAAGAATTCGCTCATTGTGCAATTTACCAATGGGAACTTTTAAAAACCAATTTTCACTTAAATCTTCCCCAACACAGTTGACAGTCAAACTCCTCATCTCTCCCACTCGAAGCCCACATCGACGCATGAGTAGAATTCCAAGATGATCAATTTCCATACTTTGCTCAAGTCGCCGTTGAATCTCAAGATCCACATCAACAGGAAAGGGTTTTGGGAGTAATTTATCTTTGCGTGGGAAATCAGTTTTTCGAATCAAATCATCCGGGTGGATCTGAAGGGCCCTGTGATCATAAAGCCAGTCTAAGTAAAGTCTGAGGTTGATGATCCGACTTGCCCGTTGGTTATGGGCTACACCGTTGTCTTTTAGATCTATCAGGAATTGATCAATATCTTCGCGCTCAATTTTATAGGCAGGTTTTCCTGTTTTCCATTGCCGTTTATAAAAGGTGCGAAGACCTGCCTTGTGACCATTGACTGTGGAAGCAGTTCTTGTCACCGACATGACTTCAAGAAATCGCTCAGCCAGTTCAGGAAGTTTTGCTTGGTTACCCCTAACAAACTCAGGACGGTAGTTTGGAAACAAAGATTTAGAAAATCCTTCTGGAAAAACTTGTTTTGCCTCGAGCCATCTTAAATATTTATGAACTTGCTGAATGTTGGCCCTGCGGGTGACAAATTTTAAGTTGTGGCGAGCCAAGTCTTCATCAAACTCATTGATATTGTGGATGCGAAGATGGGCCAAATCCAATTTTGACTGCGAAAGGAATCTATAAAAATGATGAAGCGCTGCCCGGTACATGTTGCCCGTGTTTTTTGTTTTTCCGGCACCAAACTCGATAAGAAATTTTTCAGCTTCAGGTGGGAGTGGTTTTTGTCTGAATCGCAGCATAACGTTCTTCTATTCTTTTCATGGCTCGGTCGTATTCGGCCCTGACGTCATCGATGTTAAGGTCAATATAAATTTCGGTGGTTTTAATTTCCGCGTGTCCAAGTAGCTCTTGGATCACCTGTGCTTGAACACCGCTTCTGGCAAGATCAGAGGCAAAAACGTGTCTGAACTCATGAGGGTGTGCTGCCATAACACCAGATTTTTTTCGGTGGTATCGAAAGAAGGCGCGGAACGTTTCTCTATTGAGAGGCTTTCCTGCATCTTTTCCTCGAAGAATGACGAAGAATCTATTTTTGCTGTTGGCCGGACGTTCAAAGGTCAGATATTTTTCGAAAGCCCGCATAATGGGAAAGGACATGGGAACCATTCGTTCTTTTCGGCGCTTTCCTGAGACGCGGATCTGACATCGGTTGAAATCAACATCTTCAAACTTAAGCCCAATCACTTCCATGGACCGCAGCCCGCACGAAAGCATGGCAAGGACGATGGCGATATCCCGATAGCGTTTAAGGTGGGCCATGAATCGATTTACTTCACTCGGAGTCATTGGATTCATGACGGGCTTTGGAACTTTGACGTAGAGCTCTCGGTCAGGCCGTCTGCCGGCATTGTCGCCATAGCTGAAATACCTTCGATTGCGATAATAGCCCTTCGGATAAAGAACCCCTGGAGCGCGTGGGATGGAGTTATTAAAGCAAAACCGATAAAAAACTCGAGCACAGTTCAAACGCTGATTGATGGAGTTGGGCTTGAGGCCTTGCTTTTTCATCGCGGCCATCCAATCTTGTAGATCTTTTTGCGTGAATTTTTCGAAGCGATCCCAGTCGCCGCCGATCCAACGAAAAAATCGCATCAGACCAAAGACATAAGTTCGCA
Organism: Pseudobdellovibrionaceae bacterium; assembly: GCA_050186175.1. GTDB lineage: Bacteria > Bdellovibrionota > Bdellovibrionia > Bdellovibrionales > Bdellovibrionaceae > JBFWYS01. Next base: position 2,821 of record JBFWYS010000269.1, on the reverse strand, counting down.
CTGAATCCATCGAGTTGCCGTGGACTTCGCAGACTTCAAAAAATTTGTTCGCCTGCTCGACGAGCTTTCCCGCACCATCAATCCGATGAGATTGTGAGTAACTCCAGATTTTCAAATGGCCTCCGCATCCCGCAAATCAAACAATGATTTTGCTCGGGAAGCCTGGAATATAAAGTGACTGGATCAATGTCGGAAGTTTCATCCATCATGGTTGGCGATTGACGACCATAGACTCTGTATAATTTATTGCGATCACAATGATCGGCTAACGCCTCTGGAGTTGCCGCATATTTTTTGCGTGCAATTTTCCTTCGGACTTCATAGCCGACTTTGCGACAATCATTTGAGCAGTAGCGATGCCCTCGATAGCATCGACTGCAGATAAAAAAGAATTGATGGCAATGGCTGCATTTTATTACGTGGCCAGGCAAATCAATTAAGCTTTTTCTACGAACCTGTAGTTGGAGTGAACACCATAGTTCATGCCGTAAACACGTTTAAACTCACTCACGACTTTAAGATCCTCTTGCCCAAATGTCTGCGCCGTTCCACCCTCAAAAGAATGAAGCACGATTTCCTCAAGAAGTTCACCCAAGGTCATGTCTCCGTACTCGGCCATCGCCTTAAGAACCTTAACCATGCTTCTCTCTAAACGGACCCCAAGCTGAACTCGTTCAACTGGGATTTGCTCATCCTTAGAAACCTTCTTTATTTTTTTTGATGAAACCTTTTTAGCCATATAGCCTCCTGTTACGTTGTTATATTGGTAACAAGGTAACTTGTCGGCGTCAATGCTTTTAACTTGAATAGAGCAGACCTTGGCCTGGGGAAAGGGCCATAAGTAGATCTGGCTGATATCTATTAACAATATTAGAGGGTTTTACCCGATAAGTCCTGACCGCAATGAAACGTGACGAAGCCGAATTAAAGAAAAAACTCGAAGAACAAGGACCAATCGAAGAATCTCAATCTGTGGTATTTCCAGAAATCTCACAGGCTGGGTAAATGAGTGCGGGCTTACCGAAGCCCGCATTTTTTGGTTCTCTTGCACCAAAAACCCCAGGCTTTAATCGGAGCAATCGAAAATGCAGACGATAGTGATTGATTGAGGACGGGCTGAAAACACAAAGCCCAGCGCGAAAATGCTGGGCTCTTAAGTTTTATTGAAGTGTTAAAAAAAAACTTACAAGGTCTACATCTTGTTCATTCAATTATTTCTGAGAACACTTGAAATAGGATCCATCTAATTGTGCATAAAACACGTCAGATTGAGTATTCCAACCGCCTGTCAACACGCTTACAGGTCCGCAAACTCTAGTCACAGCCACCTCTCTATCTTCAATTGTCATAATGGTCTCAAAGTTTACGGGCTCCTGTACACAAGGAAACATTTCATTGGAAGAAGGAATAAATGCAGACCCATTAACAAATTTTAATGAAACCTTGGTAGCTTGGCCGATCTCCATTAATTGGCAATTAGTCGTACCAGCGAAGGCATTCTCCTCGACACCAAAAAATGCTGATACCAACGTTATTAAAAGTACAAATTTCATAGCAACCTCCATTGCTGGTTAAAGATAAACTTATGAGAACAAATATGAGTACCATTCCAATGGCGTTCGCTAAATTTCCAGGTGGAGCGATACACTTCGAATGGCCAGATTAATACATAACATGATCTCTTTCACCTGTTATGATTCTGACAGTCTGCCGATTTTGGGCGTTCCATTCGTGAGCCCTCGGCGTAAAATTTAGGGGTTTGTCTGTGAAGCGAGTTCACGGGCAGTCGCTTCGGGAGTGACAAATCCTGATTGAAATCCTGAAGATCGCATTTGTCTTAAAGATCCTCCATCAAAATTGGAGCGGCAACGGCAATTTCGTGACTTATGACCATGTATCGAATGCGTACCTTCGTACTCCCAGTCGCGGTAAGTTGAAACTGGAACCCCAGTCAAACCAGCTACAGTTTTCATGGACCATCCTTTGGCAGGCGTAGTTTTCGAATACGAATAGCTATCGTAGAGCCATTGCTCATAACCTTCCCCACTTAAAAGCGACTTCGGCAATTCCAGACCTTACCGTTCCAATGAATCGTACTTTTCCCAGTTCCGATAAGAATCAGCTTCGGCAAGTCTTCAGAAGTAATGATGGCGCGTGCACCTGCATTGGTATACTGGATGTTCACAAGGTGTTCTACGGCTTCGTTGTTATCGTAATCCCAGAGAGCCCCTACGAAGGGATCGTTTTTATCTCGATAAAGTGAAAATACCTCTCGAGTCTCCTTTACTTCGCAAGAAGACATAAGCTCCAAAGGGATATCCTCCGCAAAGCCTGTTGTCGCCCAAAGTAAAGTTCCTAATAGTAAAGCATACATAAATTTTCTCCTTAAAAACTCTCATAAGAGAGATCCCTAAAATAGTGGGCTCATGATATAAAATCCATTTTAAATTATTAATAATAGTGCTAGAAAATTTCTATATGGATAAAATAGAAGTTTCGTTACTCGAGCATCTAGAAAAAATCGGTCACTTTCAGGCAGTTGCGACACATGGTTCATTTTTAGGTGCAGCAAGGTCATTGGGACAATCTCAACCAACATTGCTGTATTCTGTAAAAACTCTCGAGGCGGTTATCGGAACCGCATTATTTATTAGAAGCCATACGGGTGTTCGCTTAACCTCTTCTGGTCAAAAGTTTCTGTAGTTTTCGACCACTATATCCAGTTTAACCAAAGAATTAGAACGGGATCTAAAAGGGCACGATCATTCAACAAACAAGTAAATGCTTGCCGCCCATACCCCCTATCTTCCTGCAGTTCTTT
>JBFWYS010000268.1:0-5500 GCA_050186175.1 Pseudobdellovibrionaceae bacterium | reverse complement strand
CAGAAATGCTTTTCACATCTGACGGAAAATATGCACTTTCCACTCAATTTCAGGGAACCTTGAAAGGCCTTAAATGCGCTAATGATCCAAAAAAAGAAAAAGGCAATAACTCTGCTATTATTACAGTTATAGATACGGCGACACACAAAGTTCTCGCTTATATTCCAACTGGTGGTCAAGGTTCTAAAATTATGGCGGAACGACCAAAAAGATCTTCTAACGAACCCACCATTATATATGTGGCAAACTGGTTCGGAGATAACCTTGGCGTAATTGATCTAGATGCAGCCGTCCGAACACAAAAGTCATGTGCTGAGCAAACAGCTCCGCTTGCTACAGAGGCCCTTCTAAGAAAAATTCAATTTAGTGACAAGGTCACAAAATATCCAGCGAAGGCTCCATGGAAAGTGGCTCCTCGAGGTACTGGATTCACGCTTGATGGCAAATACGCAATCATTTTGGGATATGAAACTGGAACACTTCAAGTAGTAAATGCGCAAACTCATGCTCAACTAGCCGAAATGCCTCCGTGCGGAGTTGAACGTAAGAAAGTATCCTTTGAATCAGAGGAGGAGTTCCAAAAAGAAATGGCAGCAGCTCGCAAAATGCGAGAGACGGTTTGTCCATTTGATAACTTCAATTTACGTCATATAATTTTGAATAAAAAAGGAACCGTTGCTTATCTATCTCATATGAGAGGGAACGCAGTTTCAAGAATTGATATCGCGAAATTGGTCAGAGAAGTCGAAGAGGGCCGCGCGAGAAACGGCAATAACAAGCTTTATCTATCTCAAGACACTTGGTCGAGAATTTTTATTCCATTTCAAACAAAGTCAGGCCCCGTAAATATGTTACCGCTCGATTCTTACTCGGGAGACCACCCTGAATTACCAGAATTAAAATTCCATCGGGCACATCCAAATACGATCTTTTTGGATCCAGTTAATAATAGATACCTATATGTCTCACACAGAACAACTGGAATGACTGACAATGCTCGCTGCAGGGAAACAAAGAATGCAGAAGAGCAGTTTGAACTTGGTTGCAAAATTGATCGTGACCTTATGGGTAAGGTCGATGTTGTAGATACTCAAAACGGAGAGGTTGTAATCAGTTTGGTCGGAGGAGTTTCTCCAACGGCGCTTACGGCTTCTCATGACAATCGAATTCTTATGAGCTCTGGATATCGTGACGACAAAATTTACTTCTACGATATCGGAAAAGCTCTTGATCTTTATGAACGCACACTAGAACAGCAGGGAAGATAAACATGAAGAAGATAATTTTTTTAAAAGGCTCATTGCTTTCAGTGACACTTTTAGCAGCTTCAATTGCTGGAGCAGAAACTAAAATCAACGGCCTTCTTCAGAATCGCCTTGAAACTGCAGTCACTGCAGCGATTATTTTTAATCAAGAAACGGACTATGCCACTTGGCATACTTCGTCTGCCAATTTTCATGGAATTTTTGAGAATGTTTTGAGAAATGACTCTTTGCGAGCGCAAGTTTCTCTTTGTGATGCCGTCTCTAATGTCACTGTTGAAATAGACGGACAAGCCGTAAAACAACCGCGACCGGCTGAACACATCGTTCTTATGGAGTCCGAAATCTCGGAGCCTGAGTTTGCTCCTCTTTTTAGAGAGTGTAAGTCCGATCTTCTTTCGAAGATTAAAAACTATTTTGAAATCAAAGTTGCTGATTTATACCAACAATATCCTCCTATTTCTAACGTGGCTCTTACACAAGTAGAAACAATTGTTAAAAAATATGAAAATAAAAATGGAGGCGTTCTCGCTGATGCTAAAGAGGTCCTTGGTGAAAATGAAGTTATTTTTACTTTTGATGACGGTCCTGTAGTAGAGAATACAGTTCAAGTTTTGGATGCTTTGAAAGCTCATAACGTCAAAGCAATCTTTTTTCCGGTCGGCGAGAGAATCAAAAGTGATGCTGCAAAATTGATGATGAAGCGAATTAAATCCGAAGGCCATCCTATCGGAAACCACTCTTTTACTCACCCTGGATTCAGAAAACTTTTAGAAAAAGAGGGAGAGGCTGCTTGCTTATCGCAAATCAGCAGAACACATCAAGTCGTTTGGGATACCACTGGACAAGTCTACCCATATTTTCGTTTTCCAGGTGGGACAGCAAATCCACAACTTCAAGCTATGGTGAATGCTCGTCGTCTCTTGAACTGGCGATGGAATATGGATCCGGAAGACTTCAATACTCCAGATCCAGCGCAGGTAGTTGCTAAAGCGATCGCACTTTTTGAAAAGAAGAAGAGCGGAATCTTCCTTTTCCACGATATCAAACGACAAACTGCCATTGCGATTCCTATCATCTTGAAAGAGTTGCTGGCTCGTGGTGCAAAGCCAACTATCTTGATCCCGGTGGATTCGAATGAAGTTGAGAATCCTCACCCAGACTTGGTAAAGAAACACTAATTAAAGGATTCAAGGGACATTATGAAATACCTTCTAGCAACATTATTTATGATCTCGTCGAGCTCCGCATTTGCATGTTTTGATCGAAATGCAAAAGACATTAAAATGAAAGCCATTTTCCAAATGGCAGCTTCTAGCAAAAGCCTAGATGCCTGCTTGGCAAAAATGGATGGAGTCGGCGTCATCTTAGAGTCGGCAAGTGCGAAGATTAAATATCGCTCTCAAAATGACAGTGGACCTATCACTCGAACCTTGGTAATCACGGGTAAAAATGAAGCTCGCAAAATGTACCGCTTATCTATGAGCTATAATTTACCTAAACACACTTGGGAGTGTGGCGAACCCACTGACAACATCCCAAGATGCCTGTAGTTTGATTTTTTCAAACAAGAATCATCAAGAAATCTTAAAATCAACCACGACCAAGGACTCGAAGGGGACTTTTTCCTTTCGATTTCTTCTAATTATTATAAGAATTTATCTAACAAGATAACCTCCTGAGGGGTCGGAGTTGTCTTGATACTAGGTCTTTTGATCTTTCACACTCAAGGACGAGGGGGATGGGTATGCAAGGGGAAAAGCTGATCAACCAATTATCTGATCTAACTGGCTTACCGAATGAAATGATTCAAAAAGAGCTAACACGCTTAATGAGTAAGGCTGGAGTGAATCCGCAGTTGGTAACTCTGGATGAAGTACGGGAACTTCTTGCTCTTTATTTACAAGACGTTCTTTTAGATGCGAAAGCTGCTAGCGATAAAGAACAGAGTTCTGCGAGCTGAGTGGTTCAATACAATACATGGAAAAAGGCATCCTGCCTGATGAGAGACTTTTCTTGGCGCACCTCATACTCTCTATACTTTTGGGCATCGTACCCAAGAGTCCTAAGTACATTAGTTTTGTGGTTCAATACTTTTATTATTTTATGATGAACCCAATCAAAGATCAGACGGTCACGATGACCGTCTGAAGCGAGGGTTTGGGAGCAGAGCTCCCAATGGCCAGGACGGCCTTTCTCTGACGCTCTTCAAGGTTCAAGAATTCTGTGTATAAAAATAAAAAAAGCGGTGTCCTTCCGAACGCCGCTTTCCTTCATAAAAATATCTAAGATCTATTAAGCTCTTTCGATCAAAATCTGGATTTGCGCCTCAAGGCCTTCACCCATTTTAACCGCTGCCTTATGCTGACCCAAAACTTTGATTTGTTCTTCTAAGTGGATATCTCTTCTGTCCACTGAAAATCCCATTTTTCCAAGTTCTCTTGAAATGTCAGTCGTTGTAACAGATCCGAAAAGTTTTTCGGTGTCACCTGCTGCTACTTTGAACTTAACAGTTGAACCGTTAATTTTCGCAAGAACTGCTTGGCGTTCTGCAACTGCTTTTTTCTTTTTCGCTTCCGCAACACGCTTCAAGTGTTCATATTCATGAACCTTTGATTCCGTTGCTTCCATCGCAAGTCTGCGTGGAAATAGGAAATTGCGTGCGAAACCTGAAGATACATTTACTAGATCTCCAACTTTTCCTACATCTTTAACGTCTTTTTGCAAAATAACTTTCATAGTTTTCTCCTAGCTTTACCAGGGGCGCATAGTACCCGAACTAATTTTGTCCCGCCGGTTGCTTTGTGTTTTTTAAACGCTTCCTTATATCTAACCAGAAGTCTGCAAATCCAACTGCGCTTAGGACAAAGAACAGTTGCAATACCAAAATCAAGAAGAACAACACTCGAAAGAATGGCCCCACTCGAAAGTGATGAAATACAGCTTCCGCGACAGCGACACCTTGAAATAAATAAAGGATCACCATCACATTCAGAACATTCACAGCTACGAGTTCGGCTTCACTGAGTCCAAAACTTTTGAAACTCAATAAAAACGCAACCATCGAAGCCCACACAAACACATCAGGGACCCGAAATTCTCGCGGCCTATAAGAGCCGTAAGCAAATCGCCTTGATAGTTTCAGTGCACTCAAAACTCTTCGTTCATAAATGACCGCGAGAGCCAGAGTGATCGTAAAAACCGAAATTACTACTGAAGGCGCCTGAGCAAGAAGCATCTCAGTCGTAATCTCACTCATCTTGGGATTGAAGCTAGCTGCTTGAGCGAGCAGCAAACTCAATTGTTCGTGAATTTTGGATTTGAGACTCCAGCCTTCACTTTTCATCCACAGTTCCAAAGCTCCCCAAAAAACTCCAGAACCTACAATTGCACTTAAAAGTCCCGCCCAAAATAAACTCGCATTTGATTGCGCTTTTCCGAAACGGTTTTCAAGTTCACTAAAAACTCCTACAGAAAAAAAGACTCCAACCAAGAATACGGCTAAAAGTTTGAACCCCATCAGCCAAAATCCAATTGTCAGAACCAATCCTGTAAGCGCGAAGACAATAAATCCGAAGGAAGACCGAAGAGCTTTTAGAGGCAACGCTGACATCACAAGAGTCAGGACCGACAACACAAAAGAAGCGCTAATCAAAAAGAAATAACCGCTTTTCCTTTGTGTTGAAAACTCCGCTGTCGACATTCGTTATTGCTCGCTAGCTCGAGCCGAAGCCATCGCAGCTTTACGAGCCTGGATTTTTGCTTCTCTCTCGCGATCACGGTCAGCACTCTCTTTAAGACCGCGTTTGAAATCTTCCATAAATTTCGTAAGTGTCACTCGCTCGTCAAGGCGAGTGTGGCAAAAACGAATAACTCGATCGTTAATTCTCATTGTTCTTTCAAGCTCGGCAATCGCGTCTGGGCGAGCTTCGAAAGTAGAGTGGAAATAATGAGCTTTTCTCATTTTTCCGATTGGTGTTCCTAAAGTTCTTTTGCCCCAAGTTTCAAGCGAGTGCACTGAACCCTTGAATTGTTCAATGATCGACTTGTTTTTGCGGAAAAGCTCTTTTTGTTCATCAAGCGTAGTGTCGGGATGCATAAGTACCACGACTTCATACGGACGCTTGAGTTCTTGCGTGCGCAGACTCATTTGAATCCTTTCGGTTGATGCCCCGACCTGTATGGTGGGAGCAAGGACGAAGGCGAGAGTTAACATGGCTTTTAGTCAAGGACAAGGC